>NZ_JAHUTH010000010.1:0-251498 GCF_025376855.1 Variovorax endophyticus | reverse complement strand
CAGGGCAGTGGGTGCTTCCCGCAGCGAAATCAAGGAGGAGCCCGAAGGGCGGGGGACATTCGCGGAGGGAAGTACCCGCTGTCCTGTGCACGCGCCCCCGGCCAACCAAACGAGAACCTTCATGACCTTCTCAGTAGCCATAGACAACACCGGCGAACGCTACCCCTGCAAACCCGACCAGACCCTGCTCGGCGGCATGGAGCAATTGGGCCGCAAAGGCATCCCCGTCGGCTGCCGAGGCGGCGGTTGCGGCGTCTGCAAGGTCCGCATCGAATCGGGCCATGTGCGCCACGAGCGCATGAGCCGCTGCCACGTCAGCGCCGCGGAAGAAGCCCAGGGCTACGTGCTCGCCTGCAGGGCCTACCCGCAAAGCGACCTCGCCCTGCGCGCCGTCGACAAGTTGGCCCGCTGCATCGAACGGCATGCGGCAACGACTTCCAGAAATTCCAGTTCCCCCACCTGAACCTTTTCAACCACCAAGGAGACTCTCATGGCAATCACCGGCGTCATCCGTCCCGGACACGTGCAACTGCGCGTGCTCGACATCGAGGCCGCGCTCAAGCACTACCGCGACGTGCTGGGCCTGATCGAAACCGCTCGCGATCCGCAGGGCCGCATCTACCTCAAGGCCTGGGACGAGCACGATCACCACAGCGTGGTGCTGCGCGAGGCCGACGAGGCCGGCATGGACTTCATGGGCTTTCGCGTCGATTCGCCCGCCACGCTCGAGAAGCTCGCGGCCGATGTCAAGGCCAGCGGCCTCGCGACCGATCTGCAGTGGATCGAGGCCGGCGAGCATCTGCGCACCGGCCGGCGCTTTCGCTTCACCGTGCCCACCGGCCATTCGATCGAACTGTTCGCCGAGAAGGAAAAGGTCGGCAACGGCATGTCCTACGAGAACCCCGAGGTCTATCCCGACGATCTCAAGGGCATGGCGCCCTCGCGCTTCGACCATTGCCTGCTGTACGGCGACGACCTCGACGGCACCATGAAGTTGTTCATCGACGTGCTGGGCTTCCAGCTCGCCGAGAGCGTGGTGGCCGGTCCCGAGCGCATGTACATCGCGGCCTTCCTGACCTGCTCGACCAAGCCGCACGACATCGCATTCATCCGCCATGCCGAGAAGAACAAGTTCCACCACGCATCGTTCCTGCTCGACAACTGGGGCGAGGTGCTGAAGGCGGCCGACATCATCTCGAAGAAGCGCGTGTCGCTCGACATCGGCCCCACGCGCCACGGCATCACGCGCGGCGAAACCATCTACTTCTTCGACCCGAGCGGCAACCGCAACGAGGTGTTCTCGGGCGGCTACATCTACTACCCGGACAAGCCGCCGCTGGTGTGGACCGACGACGAGCTCGGGCGCGCGATCTTCTATCACGACCGCAAGCTCAACGAGAACTTCCTGAGCGTGCTGACCTGAGGAGCGCTCGATGAAGCAGTTCATGAACTTCATCGGCGGCGAGTTCGTCGCCGGCGCGAAGACCTTCGAGAACCGGGCGCCGGTCGACAACCGCCTGATCGGCCTGGTGCACGAGGCCGGCGCGGCCGAGGTCGATGCCGCCGTGCGCGCGGCCCGCGCCGCGCTCGACGGCGAATGGGGCCGCATGAGCGTCGCGCGTCGCGTCGAGCTGCTGCATGCGGTGGCCGACGAGATCAACCGGCGCTTCGACGACTTCCTCGCCGCCGAGATGGCCGACACCGGCAAGCCGCATGCGCTGGCCTCGCATGTCGACATCCCGCGCGGCGCGGCCAACTTCAAGGTGTTCGCCGACATCGTGAAGAACGTGCCCACCGAGAGCTTCGAGATGGCCACACCCGACGGCGGCCAGGCGCTCAACTACGCCGTGCGCTCGCCGCTGGGCGTGATCGGCGTCGTCTGCCCCTGGAACCTGCCGCTGCTCCTGATGACCTGGAAGGTCGGCCCCGCGCTGGCCTGCGGCAACACCGTCGTCGTCAAGCCCTCGGAGGAAACGCCCGCCACCGCAACCCTGCTTGGCG
Organism: Variovorax endophyticus; assembly: GCF_025376855.1. Lineage (NCBI taxonomy): Bacteria > Pseudomonadati > Pseudomonadota > Betaproteobacteria > Burkholderiales > Comamonadaceae > Variovorax > Variovorax endophyticus. The sequence continues at coordinate 249,497 of NZ_JAHUTH010000010.1, read as the reverse complement.
AAGTGATGAACGCCGTCGGCATTCCGCCGGGCGTCTACAACGTGGTGCACGGCTTCGGGCCCGACTCGGCCGGCGAGTTCCTGACCCGGCATCCGGGCGTGAACGGCATCACCTTCACGGGCGAGACCCGCACCGGCGAGGCCATCATGGCTGCGGCCGCCAGGGGCGTGCGGCCCGTGTCCTTCGAACTCGGCGGCAAGAACGCCGGCATCGTGTTCGCCGATGCCGACTTCGACAAGGCCGTGGCCGGCATCACGCGCTCGGCCTTCGAGAACTGCGGCCAGGTCTGCCTGGGCACCGAGCGGGTCTATGTGCAGCGGCCGATCTTCGACAGGTTCGTCGCGGCGCTCAAGGCCAAGGCCGAGGCGTTGAAGCCAGGTCCTTCGGAAGAACCCGGCGTCGGCCTCGGCCCGCTGATCTCGCGCGAGCACCAGCGCAAGGTGCTGTCGTACTACGAGAAGGCCGTGCAGGAAGGCGCCACCGTCGTCACGGGCGGCGGCGTGCCCGCCATGAAGGGCGCGCTGGCCGAAGGCAACTGGGTGCAGCCCACCATCTGGACCGGCTTGCCCGAGACGGCCGCCGTGATCCGCGAGGAGATCTTCGGCCCCTGCTGCCACATCGCGCCCTTCGACACCGAGGAGGAAGCGATCGCGCTCGCCAACGCCACCGACTACGGCCTCGCCACCACCGTGTGGACCGAGAACCTAGGCCGCGCGCACCGCGTCGCCAAGCGCGTCGAGGTCGGCATCTGCTGGGTCAACAGCTGGTTCCTGCGCGACCTGCGCACCGCCTTCGGCGGCGCCAAGGCCTCGGGCATCGGCCGCGAGGGCGGCGTGCATTCGCTGGAGTTCTACACCGAGCTCCGCAACGTCTGCATCAAGCTCTGAGGACACGGCAGTGACCAATCCCGAGATCGCCCACAGCGTGCGCACCGGCGGCTTCGCCACCAACGTGCACGACCTGGGGCAGGGCGCGCCCGTGCTGCTGATCCACGGCTCGGGCCCGGGCGTCAGTGCCTGGGCCAACTGGCGGCTCGTGCTGCCGGTGCTGGCCGCGAGTCGGCGCGCGATCGCGCCCGACATGGCCGGCTTCGGCTTCACCGAGCGCGTGCCGGGCGCGGCCTACGACATGGACGGCTGGGTGCGCCAGGCGCTCGACCTGCTCGATGCGCTCGACATCGAACGCACCGACCTGATCGGCAACTCCTTCGGCGGCGCGCTCGCGCTGGCGCTGGCCATCCGCGCGCCGCAGCGCGTGCGCCGGCTTGTGCTGATGGGCAGCGTGGGCGTGCCCTTCGCGATCACGCCGGGCCTCGACGCCGTCTGGGGCTACACACCCTCGTTCGAGAACATGCGCCGCATCATGGACGTGTTCGCCTTCGACCGCACGCTGGTCAGCGATGAGCTCGCGCAGCTGCGCTACGAGGCCAGCATCCGGCCCGGCTTCCAGGAGTCGTTCGGCGCCATGTTCCCGGCGCCGCGCCAGCGCTGGGTCGATGCGCTGGCCAGTCCCGAGGCCGACATCCGCGCGCTGCCGCATCGCACGTTGCTGATCCACGGCCGAGAGGACCGCGTGATCCCGCTCGCCACCTCGCTGACGCTGTCCGAGTGGATCGCCGACAGCCAGCTGCATGTGTTCGGCCGCTGCGGCCACTGGACCCAGATCGAGCATGCCGCGCGCTTCGCGCGGCTGGTCGGCGACTTCCTGGCCGAGGCCGACTGATTTCTTCCATCCCAACGCAAAGAGAGACCATGGACCCCACACTGATCCAGCAGCTCGGCGACGAGCTCTACGAGGCGCTGCGCGCGCGCGGCGTCGTCGATCCGCTCACCAGCCGCCACGAGGGCATCACCGTGGCCGATGCCTACGGCGTGCAGCAGCGCATGATCGCGCGCCGCCTCGAGGCCGGCGAGCGCATCGTCGGCAAGAAGATCGGCGTGACCTCGCGCGCCGTGATGAACATGCTCGGCGTGTTCCAGCCCGACTTCGGCTACCTGCTCGACGGCATGATCGTCGGCGAGGGCGAGTCGATCGACAGCACCACGCTGATCCAGCCCAAGGCCGAGGGCGAGATCGCCTTCATCCTCAAGCGCGACCTGATGGGCCCGGGCATCGGCAATGCCGACGTGCTGGCCGCCACCGAATGCGTGATGCCCTGCTTCGAGATCGTCGACTCGCGCATCCGCGACTGGAAGATCAGGATCGCCGACACCGTGGCCGACAACGCCTCGTGCGGCGTGTTCGTGCTCGGCGACAGCGCGGTCGATCCGCGCCGCGTCGACCTCTCGACCTGCGGCATGGTGCTCGAGAAGAACGGCGAGATCATCGCCACCGGCGCGGGCGCCGCCGCGCTCGGCTCGCCGGTCAACGCGGTCGCGTGGCTGGCCAACACCCTCGGCGCGCTCGGCATCGGTCTCAAGGCCGGCGAGGTGATCCTCTCGGGCGCGCTCGCCGCCATGTTCCCGGCCCAGGCCGGCGACAACTTCCGCGTCTCCATCGGCGGTCTCGGCGGCTGCTCGGTGCGCTTCCATTGACGGAGAAAAACCCATGACGAACAAGATCAAGTGCGCGCTGATCGGCCCGGGCAACATCGGCACCGACCTGCTCGCGAAGCTGCAGCGCAGCCCGGTGCTCGAGCCGGTGTGGATGGTGGGCATCGACCCCGAGTCCGACGGCCTGAAGCGCGCCCGCGAGATGGGCCTGAAGACCACCGCCGAGGGCGTGGACGGCCTGCTGCCGCACGTGAAGGCCGACGGCGTGCGGATCGCCTTCGATGCCACCAGCGCCTACGTGCATGCCGAGAACAGCGCGAAGCTCAATGCGCTCGGCGTGCTGATGATCGACCTCACGCCCGCGGCCATCGGCCCGTTCTGCGTGCCGCCGGTGAATCTGCAGGCGCTGATGGCCGATGCCGGCGAACGGCCCGCCAACGTCAACATGGTCACCTGCGGCGGCCAGGCCACCATCCCGATGGTGGCGGCGGTGTCGCGCGTGCAGCCCGTGGCCTACGGCGAGATCGTGGCCACCGTGTCCAGCCGCTCGGTCGGCCCGGGCACGCGCAAGAACATCGACGAGTTCACCCGCACCACGGCCGGCGCTGTCGAGCGCGTGGGCGGCGCCGCGAAGGGCAAGGCGATCATCATCGTCAATCCCGCCGAGCCGCCGCTGATCATGCGCGACACGGTGCACTGCCTGACCGAGGACACGCCCGACGAGGCGCGCATCACCGCCTCGGTGCACGCCATGATCGCGGAGGTGCGGCGCTACGTGCCGGGCTACAAGCTGGTCAACGGGCCGGTGTTCGACGGCAAGCGCGTGTCGATCTACCTCGAGGTCGAGGGCCTGGGCGACTACCTGCCCAAGTACGCCGGCAACCTCGACATCATGACCGCCGCCGCGGCGCGCACGGCGGAGATGTTCGCCGAGGCGATGCTCTCCGGCGCCCCGCAACCCGAAGCCGTCGCGGCATAGGAGCACCCACCCCATGAACACCAACACCCTCAAGGGCCGCCGCGTCACCGTGCACGACATGACGCTGCGCGACGGCATGCATCCCAAGCGCCACCTGATGACGCTCGAACAGATGAAGCACATCGCCACCGGCCTCGACGAGGCGGGCGTGCCGCTGATCGAGGTCACGCATGGCGACGGCCTGGGCGGCAGCTCGGTCAACTACGGCTTTCCGGCCCACTCCGACGAGGAGTACCTCGGCACGGTGATCCCGCTGATGAAGCGCGCCAAGGTCTCGGCGCTGCTGATCCCGGGCATCGGCACCGTCGACCACCTGCGCATGGCGCACGGCCTGGGCGTGCACACGGTGCGCGTGGCCACGCACTGCACCGAGGCCGACGTGTCGGAGCAGCACATCGCGATGGCGCGCAAGCTGGGCCTCGACACGGTCGGCTTCCTCATGATGGCCCACATGGCCTCGCCCGAGCTGCTGGTGCGGCAGGCGCTGCTGATGGAAGGCTACGGCGCCAACTGCATCTACGTGACCGACTCGGCCGGCCACATGCTGCCCGAGGACGTGAAGGCGCGGCTGGGCGCGGTGCGCGCGGCATTGAAGCCCGACACCGAGCTGGGCTTCCATGGCCACCACAACCTGGCAATGGGCATCGCCAACTCGATCGCCGCGGTGGAGGCGGGCGCGAACCGCATCGACGCCGCTGCCGCGGGGCTGGGCGCGGGCGCGGGCAACACGCCGATGGAGGTGTTCGTCGCGGTCTGCGACCGCATGGGCATCGAGACCGGCGTCGACGTGTTCGGCATCCAGGACGTGGCCGAGGACCGCGTGGTGCCGATCATGGACCACGTGATCCGCGTCGACCGCGACTCGCTCACGCTGGGCTACGCGGGCGTGTACTCGAGCTTCCTGCTGTTCGCCAAGCGCGCCGAGAAGAAATACGGCGTGCCGGCGCGCGAGATCCTGGTCGAGCTGGGCCGGCGCGGCATGGTCGGCGGGCAGGAGGACATGATCGAGGACACGGCGATCACGCTGGCGCGCGAGCGCCGGGCGCCGGTGCCGGTGGCCGCCGAGGTCGTGCAGGAGGTGGCGGCATGAAGCTCGATGCGAAGACCATCGCCGCGCTCGCAGAGCATCTCGAGACCTGCGAGCTCGAGGCGCGCGACACGCCCAAGATCACCGACGAATACCCGCAGATGGACTGGGACGACGCCTATGCGATCCAGGACGAGATCCGCCGCCGCAAGACGTCGCGCGGCCTGCGCATCGTCGGCCTCAAGGCCGGCCTGACCTCGCACGCCAAGATGAAGCAGATGGGCGTGACCACGCCGGTCTTCGGCTTCATGGCCGAGAACTACGCCGTGCCCGAGGGCGGCGAGTGCCGGGTGAGCGAGCTGATCCATCCGAAGGTCGAGCCCGAGATCGCCTTCGTGACGAAGCGCGCGCTCAGGGGCCCGGGCTGCCACATCGGCGCGGTGCTCGCGGCCACCGACTTCGTGCTGCCGGGCATCGAGGTGATCGACAGCCGTTACCGCGACTTCAAGTTCGACCTCAAGAGCGTGGTGGCCGACAACACTTCGGCCTCGCGTTTCGTGGTCGGTGGCCGGGCCGTGCCCGCGAGCGAGGTCGACCTGCGCACCACGGGCATCGTGCTCGAGAAGAACGGCCAGCCCGTGGCCTTCGGCGCCGGCGCGGCGGTGCTCGGCCATCCGGCCGCGGCCATCGCGATGCTGGCCAACCACCTGGGCGCGCGCGGCGAGGAGATTCCCGCCGGCACGCTGATCCTGTCGGGCGGCATCACCGAGGCGGTGGCCGTGCAGGCGGGCGACTCGGTCACGCTCAAGGTGCAGGGCATGGGCAGCGTCGGCCTGCGCTTCGTCTGAACAGGGAAGGAGCCGGACCATGCCGTTTGCGCAGATCTACCTGATCGAAGGCCGCACCGAGGACCAGAAGCGCGCGCTGATCGAGAAGGTCACGGCCGCCATCGTCGAGGCCGTCAACGCGCCGAAGGAGAATGTGCGCGTGTGGCTGCACGACGTGCCGAAGGAGAACTGGGGGATCGCCGGGGTGTCGGCGAAGGACCTGGGGCGCTAGCGGCCTCGCCGGTGCCGGTGCCGGCCAGCGCGCGGCGCAATGCCGGCGCCTCGGCCTCGATGTGGGCCCAGAGCCGGCTCGCGACCGGCCCCGGCGAGCGGTCGCGCCGGCGCGCCGCCACCAGTTCCTCGACGCTGCCGGGCAGGTGGCGGCCCGCGATCGAGCGCAGCCGGCCGTCGCGCAGCTCCTCCTCGATCAGGAAGCGCGGCATGTGGCCCCAGCCCAGGCCCAGCAGGATCACTTCCTTCTTCATGAGCTGGTCGGCCACGGTGCACTGGTGCGCGCCCTCGATCAGGAAGTGGTCCTTGGGCGGCGTGTGGCGCGCGGTGTCGCGCATCACGCACTGGGTGTAGGCGCGCATGCTCTCGGGCCCCGGCGCGCGCGGCAGCGGCTCGGCCAGCAGCGCCGGCGCCACCACCGGCACGAAGGGCACCTTGCACAGGTCGATCCACTCGAGTCGCGGATCGCGCTTGTCGATGCCGTGCAGGATCAGGTCGGCCTCGCCGTCGAACAGCCGTTCGGCCGGACCGGCCACCGCCTCGAAGTACAGCGCGAGCCGCGTGCCCGGGCACTGCGCGAAGAAGCGCGCCAGCATCGCCAGCACCTGCGGCCGCGGGCACAGGTCGCCGATCACCACGCGCAGCTCGCTTTCCTCGCCCACCGCGAGCTGGCGCGCATGGCCGCGCAGGCCCTCGAGCTCGCGCAGCAGCGACTGCGCGCGCGCATGGAAGGAGCGCCCGGCCTCGGTGGGCTGCACGCGGTAGCCGCCGCGGTCGAGCAGCACCAGGCCGAGCTGCCGCTCGAGCTTGGCCACGGCCGCGAACACCGCCGGATGCGAGCGATGCAACTGCGTGGCGGCGGCCTGGAAGCCGCCCGCGCGCACCACCGCGTCGAAGCATTGGAGGTCGTGCAGGGTGAAGTCGCTCATGTTCGATTTTCTGACAAGGATTGATCGAACTTTGTAATTTCTTTCGCCAGGGGGCGCAACTACGATTTGACGCACGGTGATCGCCGTTGCAGGGGCCCGAGGCTCCGAAGCCATGCCAAGGAAAGCACGCCATGAGCCACTTCACCCACACCACCACCGCCGGCGACGGCGCCCGCATCGCCTACCGCTTCGATGGCGATGCCGGCAAGCCCGTGCTGCTGCTGTCGAACTCCATCGGCACCACGCTCTCGATGTGGGACGGCGAGGTCGAGGCGCTGGGCCGGCATTTCCACGTGCTGCGCTACGACACGCGCGGCCATGGCGGCTCGGGCGTCACGCCGGGCGCCTATTCGATGGACCGGCTCGGCCGCGACGCGATCGAACTGCTCGACGCGCTGAAGATCGAGCGCGCGCATTTCCTCGGCCTCTCGCTCGGCGGCTTCATCGGCCAGTGGCTGGGCGTGCACGCGCCCGAACGCATCGACCGGCTGGTGCTGGCCAACACCTCCTCGTGGCTCGGCCCGGCCCGTGTGTTCGACGAGCGCATCGTCGGCGTGCTGGCCGCCCCCGACATGAAGGAGACGGCCGAGGGCTTCCTGCGCAACTGGTTCCCCGAGCGGCTGCTGACCGAGAACGGCCCCGTGGTGCAGGCCTTCCGCCAGGTGCTGCTCGAGATCGACCCGCAGGGCCTGGCCGGCGCGCTCGCCGCCGTGCGCGACGCCGACCTGCGCCGGCCCATCGCGCTGATCGAGCGGCCCACGCTGGTGATCGCGGGCGAGTTCGACCCGGTCACGGCCGCGAGCCATGGCGAACTGATCGCGGCCACCGTGCCGGGCGCCCGGCTGCTGACCTTGCCTGCGGTGCACCTGTCGAACGTGGAGTTTCCGAAGGAGTTCGTGGGCGCGGTGGTCGATTTCCTCGAGGGCCGATGAAGGGGAGGCAAAAGGGGGCAGGCGGGGCGCGGACGATCGATTGTTTCCTTCCCGTGAACGCCGCGGTTCCATTTGCCTAGGGTTTTTACCTAGGTTCGAGGCGCACAATTCATCTCACGGACCAGCCGCCGACTCCAAGACAAGTAGAAGGCAGCGACTGATCTGGGTGAACAGGCACTGGCGAGGTGGCCGCCCCCGAAGGGACGGCGCCCCACCCAAGACCGGTTCGAATCATCCAAAGTCAAGTCACAAGAATTGAAGGAATACTCAAAATGAACGCCTCGAAGCTCCTCTCCGCCGTTGCCCTCTCCCTGCTCGCCGCTGCCGGTGCAGCCCATGCAGAAACCTATGAGGGTGTGCATCCCCTGACCTCGGCCGCCAGCCGCGCCGAAGTCGCCGGCCAGGCCGTCATCGCCGCTCGCAGCGCCGATCCCTATGCCGAAGGCGCCAACGCCGGCCCGGCCCAGATGATCGTGTCGCAGACCAGCCGTGCTGCCGTGCGTGCCGAAGCCGTTGCCGCAGCACACAGCGACAACCCCTACGCCGAAGGCGCTTCGTCGGGCGTGGCGCCGCTGGTCGCCAGCACCGTGGACCGCAACGCAGTGCGCGCACAAGCCCGCGCTGCTGCCCGCGGCGACTCGCTGCCGCTGTAATCGGCACCCGGAACTCGGTCGCATCGTGCGGGTCGGCCCCGCGATGAGGCCAGAGGTTCAGCCAACGAAGAAGCCGGCCCTTGCGAAAGCAGGGGCCGGCTTCTTTGTTGGCTCTGCGCCATCGCGCCGATCGACGGCGAAGGAGGTCCGACAGTCAGCCCGCCCGCTCCTCGACCCCATCCACCCGATCCGTATAAAACGCCACATGGTCCTTGATCCCCGCCACCGCGTCATACGGCGACTCGTAGGTCCACACCGCATTGACCGAGCGCTCGCCGCCGGCCGGGATGCTGAAGTAGTTGCATTCGCCCTTGTACGGGCAGTAGGTCGTGTGCGTGCTGCGCCCGAGCAGCGACATGTCGACGTCGGCGCGCGGGATGTACTGCACGGCCGGGTACGAGGCCTCGCGCAAGGTGAGGGCGGCGCGGGTGTCGGCGATGGTGTGGCCGCCGAGCGTCACGACCACGCGCGCGGGGTTGAGCGCGACGGTGATCGGATGGTCGGGGCCGGGGATCTTGATGCTTCGGGGGCTGTTCATGGGGCGGGCTCCTGAGGATGGCCGGCCATCTTGCCGCCGGGCGGGTGGGGCCGCGCCGCCCGCGCGAATCCACCTATCCGCGCCAAGGTCAAGGCGCGGGCCGCGAGCGCGCGCCGCTCAGGCTGCTGTTGCTGTCGCCGCGTTCGCGTAGCGCGCCGCCGGCACGCTGTGCGACAGGTTCGGGCCCAGCGCCTGGCGCGCGGCGTCGAAGCGCTTCCAGTCTTCCACGTCCGGCAGCGAGGGGATGGTGATCAGCTCGCCCGCGTCGAAGCCGGCCAGGGCGCTGTCGACCAGGTCCTCGGCCGACATCACGATCTCCTGCGGCAGGTGCTCCACCGGCACGCCCGCGATGCCCCAGAAATCGGTGCGGGTCGCGCCCGGCAGCACGGCCTGCACCTTCACGCCCTTGGCGCCGAGCTCGTGGTGCAGCGACTGGCTCAGGTTGACCACATAGGCCTTGCTGCCGCTGTAGCTGCCGTTGAGCAGCTCGGGCGAGAGCGCGACGATCGAGGCGATGTTGATCAGCGCGCCGCCGCCGCGCGCGACGAAGCCGGGGGCCACGGCGCGCGTGAGGCGCGTGAGCGCGACCACGTTGAGCTGGATCATGGTGTCGATCTGGTCGGGGTCGGAATCGAGCAGGGTCGCGGTGGCGCCGAGGCCGGCGTTGTTGAGCAGCAGGGTGATGCGTTCGTCGCTGCGCAGCCGCTCCTCGACCCGGCGCAGGTCGGCGGTGGCCGTGAGGTCGGCCGCGAGCACCTCGACGCGGCGGCCGGTCTCCCGCACCAGCCGTTCGGCCAGTGCCTCGAGGCGCTCCTTGTTGCGCGCCACCAGCACGAGGTCGTAGCCGCGGCGCGCGAGGCGCTCGGCGTAGACGGCGCCGATGCCGGTGGAAGCGCCGGTGATCAGCGCGGTGCCCTTGCCGGGGGCGGAGATGGCGATGTCTTGCGAGCTCATGGGAAAGGTCCTTGGATGTCGAAGGGGATGAGGAAAGGTGGTTTGACAGCCAGGAGTTTGGGGCGGACACTGATGTCTCAAATGACATGTTTCCCTTATTTGAAGACATCATGACCCAGCGCATCGGACTCGTCGTCTTTCCCGGTTTCCAGATCCTCGACCTGGTGGCGCTCTCGGTTTTCGAGCTCGCGAACGCCGAGGCGGGGCGCACGGTCTACGAGCTCGAGGTGCTGTCGGAGCACGGCGGCCCGGTGGCCAGCACGGCCGGCGTCACGGTCGATTCGCGCGCCTTCGACCGGCGCCGCTTCGACACGCTGCTGGTCGCGGGCTCGACCACGGTGCCGCCGAGTTCGGGCGGGCTGCTCGATTTCCTGCGCCGCGCGCTGCCGCGCACGCGGCGCCTGGGCAGCATCTGCACCGGCGCCTTCGTGCTGGCCGAGGCCGGCCTGCTCGACGGGCGCCGCGCCACCACGCATTGGCACTTCGCGCGCGAGCTGCAGCGCGGCTTTCCGGCGATCAAGGTGGAGGAGGACGGCATCTTCATCCAGGACGGCCCGGTCTGGACCTCCGCCGGCATGACCGCCTGCATCGACCTCGCGCTCGCGCTGGTCGAGGGCGACCTGGGCCTCGAGCTGTCGCGCTCGGTGGCGCGCAAGCTGGTCATCTACCACCGGCGCGCGGGCGGGCAGTCTCAGTTCTCGGCGCTGCTCGAGCTCGAACCGCGCACCGACCGCATCCAGCAGGCGCTCGACTATGCGAAGAAGAACCTGCACAAGAACCTCTCGGTCGACCAGCTCGCCGAGGTGGCGCACCTGAGCCCGCGCCAGTTCAGCCGCGTCTTCCTGGCCGAAACGGGCCAGTCGCCGGCGCGCGCGATCGAGAAGCTGCGCGTGGAGACCGCGCGCATCCTGATCGAGGAGGGCGGCCAGTCGGTCGACCGCATCGCGGCGCAGACCGGCTTCTCCGATCCCGAGCGCATGCGGCGCGCCTTCCACCGCGCCTTCGGTCAGCCGCCGCAGAGCCTGCGTCGCGCGGCGGCGCGCACGCACGCACCCGCGATGTAGGTCGCGGCATCCGAAGCGCCGCGGCGCGCGTACCTGTTGCCATGACCGCCGTTCGGATCGCCAATTTCGTCGTGTTCCAGCTCGCCTGGTTCGCGGCCGTGCTCGGCGCGGCGCATGGCCATCCGCTGTGGGGCACGGCCTGCATCGCGGCGGCGATCGCCTGGCACCTGTGGGTGTCGGCCCGGCCCGCGCAGGAGGCCCGGCTGGTGGCCATCGCCTGCGCGCTGGGCGTGGTGATCGAGACCGGCCATGCGCTCGGCGGGCTGGTGCGCTACCCCTCGGGGCAGCCGGTCGCGCAGCTCGCGCCGTACTGGATGGTCGCGCTATGGGGCCTGTTCGCGATCGCACTCAACGTCACCCTGCGCTGGCTGCGCCGGCGCTACCTGCTCGCGGCGGTGTTGGGCGCGGTCTGCGGGCCGGCGTCGTTCGTCGCGGGCGTGAAGCTCGGCGCGGCCCAGTTCGTCGACCGGGTGCCGGCGCTCGCGGTGCTCGCCGTCGTCTGGGCCGTGGCGATGCCGCTGCTGGTGTGGCTCGCGCAGCGCTTCGATGGCGTGGGCGAGCCGATGCGCTAGAAGTCGCGCGCGAGTTCGTCGGCCCGCGCCCTGGCGCGCGCGAGGTTCGCGGCCACCGCATCGGGCGGCGCCAGCGTCGGTGCCACGGCCAGCTCCACCACGTCGACGATGCCGAGGAACTCGAGCCAGGTGCGCATGTACGGCTTCTGGAAATCGCGCGCATGCGAGGGCAGGCCTACCGGATAGTCGCTCGCGCTCGAATAGACCAGCGCCGCGCGCTTGCCATGCAGCAGGCCGGTGTAGCCCTCCTGCGCCGACCAGCGCCAGTTCTCGCCCGGCAGGGTCACGACGTCGATGTAGTGCTTCAGCCGGTAGGGCAGTCCGAAGTTCCACATCGGCAGGCTGAACACGTACTTGTCGGCCGCGTTGAACTCCTGCGCGAGGCGCACGGCGCGCTGCCAGTGCAGCCGTTGTTCGTCGGTGGCGGTTTGCGCGCGCAGCACCGCGAACTTGGCATCGATCATGGTGGCGTCGAAGGGCGGCAGGTCGAGCGCCCAGACGTCGAGGGTGCGGATCTCGGCCGTGGGGTCGCGCTCGCGCAGCCGCTGCAGGAAATGCCGTGCCGTGTCGATCGAGCGCGAGCGCCCGCCCGAGGGCGAGGCCTGGATGTGAAGGATCGTCGAAGCCATGCCGCTCAGCCCTCCAGCGTGCGCAGGCCGACGGTACCCGCCACCACCAGCGCGATGCAGGCCATGCGCGGACCCGACAGCGCCTCGCCGAAGGCGAGCACGCCCATCAGCACCACGCCGACCGAGCCGATGCCGGTCCACACCGCATAGGCCGGGCCCAACGGCAGATAGCGCAGCGACCTGGCGAGCAGGAAGATGCTCAGCAACGCGCTCGCCACGCCGACGACCGAGGGCCAGAGCCGGGTCCAGTCCTCCGAGCGCTTGAGCGCCGCGGCCATCGCGATCTCGACCAGGCCGGCCGCGAGCAGTAACAACCATCCCATGATCCGTTCCTCCGTTGTGTGTAGGGTTGATGTGGAAACGGATAATTCCGGCCCAGGCACCAAGCCACAAGTACGCACCTTCTGGTAACCATGGGAATCGCCATGCCCGCATCGAAGAAACCCGCCGCCGTGGCAGAGCCCGCGCCCGCCGACGTCTGGAGCGCCGGCTGCCCCTCGCGCCGCGTGCTCGAGCTCGTCGCCAACAAGTGGGCGCTGCTGATCATTCCGCTGCTGCGCGACGAGCCGCTGCGCAACAACGAACTGCTGCGCCGGGTCGGCGGCATCTCGCAGAAGATGCTCACGCAGACCCTGCGCGATCTCGAGATCAATGGCCTGGTGCTGCGCGAGGACCACCAGACCGTGCCGCCGCACGTCGAGTACCGGCTGAGCCCGCTGGGGCTGTCGCTGAGCCGCACGCTGATCGCGGTCGACCGCTGGGCCGAGGCCAATCACGCGGAGATCGACCGCGCGCGGCAGGCCGCGATCGCCGCGTTCTGAAGTCGCTGTTCAGTCGAGCGTGATGCCCACGCGCTTGATCACGCCGCCCCATTTCTCCGACTCGCTGCGCATCAGCCGCGCGAAGTCCTCGGGCGTGCCCGGCAGCACGTCGCCGCCCGCGCCGGCCAGGCGCTGCGCCACGTCGGGCGCGGCCAGCACCTTCTGCAGCGAGGCATTGAGCCGCTGCACCACAGGCTGCGGCGTGCCCTTGGGCGCGAGGATGCCGAACCAGCCGATGGCCTCGAAGCCCGGGTAGCCCGACTCGGCCACGGTCGGCAGCTCGGGCGCGATCGGCGAGCGAGTGGCGCTCGTGACCGCCAGCGCATGCAATCGGCCGGCCTTCACCAGCGGCATCGAGGTCACCATGGTGTCGAAGGCGAAGCTGACCTGGCCGCCCATGAGGTCGGTCAGCATCGGGCCCGCGCCCTGGTAGGGAATGTTCGAGACCTCGATGCCGGCCTGCGCCTTGAAGGCTTCCACCGCCAGGTGCGTGGTGCTCGCGCGCACGCCCGAGCCGTAGTTGATCTTGCCGGGCGCGGCCTTGGCGGCGGCCACCAGCTCCTTCATGTTCTTCGCCGCGAAGCGCGGATTGGCCACGACCATCAGCGGCGTGCGCGCGGCCGTGCCCACGGGCACCAGGTCGTTGAACACGTCGAAGCGCATGTCCTTGTAGAGGAAGTGGTTCACCACCACCGCGGTGCTGCCCATCAGCAGCGTGTAGCCGTCGGCCGTGCTCTTGGCCACGTAGTCGGCCGCGATGTTCTGCGAGGCGCCGGGCCGGTTCTCGACCAGCACCGGCTGGCGCAGGTCCTGCGCGAGCTTCTCGCCGACGATGCGCGCCGCGAGGTCGGCCGGCCCGCCGGGCGGGAAGCCCACCACGAGGTGGATCGGCTTCGAGGGATAGGCACCCTGCGCGATGGCGCACAGGGGCGCGGCCAGCGCGAGGCCGGCGGCGAGCAGCAGCGCGCGGCGCGGCGAGGAAGGGCGATGGCGGAAAGTCATGGCATGTCTCCAGCAAGAGGGCGTGCGGATGCGCCCTCGGGTTCGTGTTCAGGGGATGTGGCTCGGATGCGCGGTGCCCGGCGAAGGCCAGTGCGCGCGCAGGAAGGGCAGCAGCTCGGCGAGCACCGCCTCGGGCGCTTCTTCCATCATCAGGTGGCCGCAGTCGATCTCGCCGCCACCCACGGGCGTGCCTTCGGCGGTCGCGTCGCGCCAGATGTGGATCGGCGTGCGTTCGGCCGGGAAGCGCCCGCGCTCCCACAGCACATGCACCGGGCAGCGCACGCGCTCGCCGGCGGCACGGCCGTGTTCGTCGTGTTCGAGGTCGATCGACGCGGCGGCGCGGTAGTCCTCGATCATCGCGTGGCGCACGCTCTCGCGCGAGAAGGCGCGCAGGTACTCGGCATGGGCCTCGGGCGTCACCGCGTCGAAGCGCCGCACCATGTTGCGCAGCGTCCAGTCGAGGAAGAAGGCCGGGTCGGCCGCGAGCAGGCGCTCGGGCAGGTCGAAGGGCTGGGCCAGCATGAACCAGTGCCAGCTCTTGAGGCCGAAGTACTTGTTCGCGCGCGCCCACATCTCGACGGTGGGAATCACGGTGATCGAGCCGAAGGCCGCGACGCGTTGCGGATGGTCGAGGCACAGCCGGTGCGCCACGCGCGCGCCGCGGTCGTGGCCGATCACCGCGAAGCGCTCGAAGCCCAGCGCGCGCATCAGCGCCGCCTGGTCGGCCGCCACCGCGCGCTTGCTGTGCGCCGCGTGCAGCGGATCGCCGGGCGGGCCGAGGCTGTCGCCATAGCCGCGCAGGTCGGCCGCCACCACCGTGTAGTGGCGCGCGAGCACCGGCGCCATGCGGTGCCAGGCCGCATGCGTCTGCGGGTAGCCGTGGAGCAGCAGCAGGGGCGGGCCCGAGCCGCCGATCTCCGCGAAGATCCGCGCCTCGCCCACGTCGACGAGGCGCGGCTCGAAGCCGTCGATGAAGGCGCGCGTCATGCCGCCACCTCGAGCCGCTCGGGCGCGATCGCGAGGATCGCGGGTGCGAAGAAGTCGGCCATCAGCCCGAGCTGCCGCTCCATCATGTGGCGGCCCTCGTGCGCGATGCAGCCGCGCTCGCGCGCCACCTGCAGCAGCGGCGTGACGGCCGGCGCCATGATGACCTCGGCCACCCAGAGGCCGGTGCGCAGCGCGCTGGCGGGCACGGGCAGTGGATCGTCCGCGCGCATGCCGACCGGCGTGGCGTTCACCAGCAGTTCGGCCTCGCCGGGCTCGCGGCCGTTCCAGGTGCTGGCCTCGACGCCATGCAATTGCAACTGCCGTGCGAGTGCTTCGGCTTTCGCCGCGTCGATGTCGCACACGCGCACCGAGCGCGCGCCGGCATCGGCGAGTGCGAAGGCAATGGCCGAGGCCGCGCCGCCCGCGCCCGCGATGCAGGCCGCGCGTCCGCGCGGATCGAAGCCAGCGGCGCGCAGTCCCGCCACGAAGCCGGTGCCATCGAGCAGCTCGCCCTGCCAGCCGCCCTGCGCGGTGCGGCGCACCACGTTGGCGGCGTTGGCACGCTCGGCACCGGGCAGCAGGCCATCGCCGAGCAGGTCCGCCACGCGCTGCTTGTGCGGCACGGTGACGATGAAGCCCGCGAGGTTGCGCAGCGTGAGCAGCGCAGGCAGCAGGGCCGCCACGTCGTCGGCGCGCACATGCATCGGCACCAGCACGGCATTGAGGCCCGCCTGCTGCAGCCGGGCCGTGAGCGGCGCGGGCGCCTTCACCTGCGCGACCGGGTCGCCGAGGATGCCGAGCACCGCGGTGCGGCCGTCGAGCCGCAGCGCGGGTTGAAGAGAGACGTTCGTGTCAGTGAAGGGCATGTGCGTGTTCCTGCTGCGGTCGTGCGACGGCATCGAGCCAGCGCCTGGCCGTGGTGTACGCCAGTTCGGCGCGCCTTGCCATGCCGAGGTGATGGCGGCGCACGGCCGAGGGCGCCTCGATCGACAGCACGGCATCGGCCGCCACCGCATCGAGCACATCCGCCAGCGGCAGCGCGCCTTCGCTCGGCAGCAGGCGGTGCGCGCGTGCTTCCTCGCCGGGCGACAGGGCCGGATGGCGCCGCGCGGGTGCATCGCTGAACTGCGCCCAGCTGCGCGCGATTCCCGGCGTGCGCGCGATGCGATCGGCCGTCGCGCCGCTGCGAAAGAAGTGCAGCGTGTCGACCAGCACATGCACGTTCGATCGCCCGGTCTCGCGCACCAGCCGCAGCGCGGCATCGAGCGTGGGCACGGCCGTGTAGACCATGAACTCGAGCCCGAGCGAGAGGCCATGCGCACCCGCGATCTCGCCGAGCGCCGCGAGGTGGGCGGCGGCCCGCGCGTGATCGTCGTCGTCGCCATTCACCACCAGCCAGCGCGCCCCCAGCGACGCCGCCACCGCCAGCATCGGCTCGAAGCGCCGCGCCTCGAAGCCGGCCGACAGCCGCACCACCTCGACGTCGTGCACCTTCACGTCCAGCGCGCTCATCAGCGCGCGCGTCTCGGCCAGCATCGGCGAGCCTTCGTGCATCGGATGCGGCGCCTCGCCCGGCCGGGCCGGATGCAGGCGCAGGCCGACCGAGCGAAAGCCCGCCTCGCCGGCCGCGCGCACCAGCTCGGGCGGCGTGGCGTCGAGCAGGCTCAGGTGCGCGAGCGACAGCGTGCGGCCCACTACAGCGTCCCCTCGAGCACGGCGCCGTCGGCGATCAG
The DNA here is from genome assembly GCF_025376855.1 of Variovorax endophyticus. NCBI lineage: Bacteria > Pseudomonadati > Pseudomonadota > Betaproteobacteria > Burkholderiales > Comamonadaceae > Variovorax > Variovorax endophyticus. Next base: position 233,127 of record NZ_JAHUTH010000010.1, on the reverse strand, counting down.
CGTGCGGCGCAGTCGTGCGCGGTCCACGTCGCGCACATCGCCGCTCCAGCCGTCGTCGAGCGCGCACAGCGCCGCCGCGGTGCCGGCGGCCTGGCCCATCGCCATGCAGGTGCCCATCACGCGCACCGAGCTCTGCGCCTCGCGCGTGCTCGAGATGCAGCGCCCCGCCACCAGCAGCCGGCGCTGGCCGCGCGGCACCAGGCATTCGTAGGGGATGTCGTAGGAGCCGCCCTCGGCGATGGTCTGGTGCCGGTGGCCGTCGACCGCGAGGATGTCGAGCTCGTGGCCGCCCTTGGCGATGCCGTCGACGCGCTTGCGGCCCTGCATGATGTCGGCCTCGTCGAGCACGTGCTCGCCGAGGATGCGCCGCGTCTCGCGCACGCCGATCTTCGGCGCCACCGCGGCCAGCGCCGCCTGCTCGAAGCCCGGCACGCGCCGGCGCAGGAAGGCCAGGCCCTGCGACACCTGCGCCATCAGCCGCGGCAGCGCCTCGCTCAGCGAGGCCGCGCGCGTGCCGTCCACGCCCGCGAGCTGGGTCGAGTTGATGCTGACCTCCTTGCGCGCGGTCGAGGTCGGCACGATCGCGAGCACCGAGGTCGGGTACATCTCGCCGGCATCGATCGCCTCCTTGAGCAGGCCCTGCGTGCCGCGCAGCAGCACCTTGGGCTGGCCCTGGGCGTACAGCGCCTCGGCGCACTGGCGCGCATCCATGCCCAGGCCCGGGTAGTCGCCGAGGCCGAAGTGCGCGGGGTTGTCGCGCACGAAGCGCAGCAGCGGCTCGGTCTCGACGCCGCACACGCGGTAGACCAGGCTCGGCGGTTGCAGCGCGCCGCTGCCGGGCGCGCCTTTCTCGCTCGGTGCGCCCGCGGCCACGGCCACATCGCCGTCGCCCGAGCAGTCGATCACCACGCGCGCCGCGTACCAGGCCTCGCCGCCCTTGTGCATCAGCCGCACGCGGGTTTCATCGCCATCGGTCTCGATGCCGCAGAAGAAGGCCTGCACGCGAAGGTGCACGCCGGCCTCGGCCACGGCCTGCGTCACGGCGATCTTCATGAGCTCGGTGTCGAAGCACACCAGGTGCAGCGCGCGGTAATCGAACACCGGGCCGATGTAGCCGCCCAGCGGCTTGAGCCGGTCGAGCAGCTCTGTGACCACGCCGCCCACGATCCAGTCGCCGCGCGTCGAGAGGCAGCCGAGCATCGAGATGCCGCTGATCAGCTCGCCGCCGATCATCGGCGCCGATTCGACCAGCAGGGTGCGCGCGCCGCCGCGCGCGGCCGAGATCGCGGCCGCCACGCCGGCGCTGCCGCCGCCGATCACGATCACGTCGAAGCGGTTCTCGCCGGGGATGTCCTGTCTTTGCGTCATGCCTTCTTTCATTGCTTGGGAGCCGGCAGCGCCGGGAAGATCGTTTCCATGCCCATCGCGATCGCGAGCAGCGCGCGGTCGCTGTTCCACAGGCCGTCGATGGCCAGGCCGATCGGCAGGCCCTCGTCGGACAGCGCGATCGGCACCGTCACGCCCGGCAGCACGGCCGTGCTGGTGGGGCCGGTGTTCGCGATGTAGGCGGCCAGCGTGCTGGTGGTGCGGCCGTTGATCGTCACGCTCATCTCGGTGCCGCGGATCGGCAGCGCCGGCGCCAGCGTCACGGGGTAGAGCAGGGCGTCGAGCCGGTTGCTCTCGAACGCGCCGCGCAGCAGCGCCTGCAGCTTCGGCCGCTCGACCTTGAGCGCGGTCTCGTAGGCCTCGCGCGTCGGCGCGCTGGCCGACACGATGCGGTTGCGAAAACCCGCCGCCACGTCGGGGCTCGCGATGTCGGCGACCAACTGGTCGAGGCTCACGCCGGTCTTGTGCTTCGCGAGAAAGGCGGCGATGCCCACGCGCGCTTCGTAGTCGGTGACCGGCGCGACCCTGGCCGCGACCTCGCGCAGCCGCGGGATCTCGATCTCGACGATCTGCGCGCCCGCGCCCTTGAGTTTGTCGAGCGCGGCATCGAAGGCGCGGCGCGTGGCCTCGTCCGCGTTGTCGTAGAAGGCCGCGCGCGCTACGCCCAGGCGCAGGCCCGCGGGCGGCCTGGGCTGCACCTCGCCGCGGCTGCCCGAAAGGATCTCGTCGAGCAGTGCCAGGTCGGCCACGCTGCGCGCCAGCGGGCCGATGGTGTCGCGCGCGGTCGAGACCGGCAGCACGCCTTCGCCCGAATAGCGCCCCGCGGTCGGCCGCAGCCCCACGATGCCGTTGAGCGCGGCCGGGATGCGCACCGAGCCGCCGGTGTCGGTGCCGAGCGCGGCCGGCACGATGCGCGCTCCCACGGCCGCGCCCGAGCCGCCGCTCGAGCCGCCCGCGAAGCGGCTCGGGTCGTAGGCATTGCCCACCGCGCCATAGGCGAAGTTGTTGCCGGTGGCGCCGAAGGCCAGTTCGTGCAGGTTGAGCTTGCCGATCACGATCGCGCCCTCGGCGCGCAGCCGCGCCACGGCCGGCGCGTCCTGCGTCGCCACATAGCCCTGCAGCGCGCGCGTGCCGCCGGTGAAGGGCAGGCCCTTGACGAGGATGTTGTCCTTGATCGCGACCGGCACGCCATGCAGCCGTCCGAGCTTGCGGCCCTGCGCCACGGCGCGGTCGGCCTCGGCGCAGGCGCGGCGCGCGCCGATGCGGTCGATGGTGATGAAGGCATGCAGGTCCTGGTGCAGGTCGGCCGCGCGCAGCGAGCGCTCGACCAGTTCGCAGCTGGTGGTGGTGTGCGCGCGGATCGCGGTGGCGGCCTCGAGCAGCGTGGGCATGGGCGCGGGCTGCGCGTGCGCGACGCCGGCCAGCGCCAGGCATGCGATCGCGGCGGCGGGTTGGAGGATGAGCTTCATGGGAGCAAGAGGAGGTGGGATGAATCAGGCATGCGCATCGAGCAGCCGCGCGATCGTGTCGGCGTGGTCGACCATCGCGTCGTGGCCGCCCTGCACCTCGACGAAGGTCCAGGCCGGGTCGTTGCGCAGCCGTGCCTTGTGCGCGTCGAACACCGGCATGGCGGGCGCCGAGGCCGCGATGTAGAGCCGCTTGCGCGCGGCCGCGCCGGGCGCGGCGCGCAGCGAGATCGGCTGCAGGTAGGTGCCGTTCGGGTGGTCGGTCAGGCGCGCGTCGACCCAGGCGATGTCGGCCGGATTGCCGAGACCGAAGGCCTTGGCCGGCAGCTTGGGCCAGCGCGGATTGCCCGCGCGGTGCGCGGCCTGCAGCTCGGCCTTGCCGGTGGCGTCGAGGTAGTCGAGCATGCGTTCGCCGTCGTGCGGTGCGAAGGCATCGAGGTACACCACCGTATCGATGCGGCGCTCGGCGGCGAGCCGGTCGAGCGCGCCCGTGATCGGGTAGCCGCCATAGCTGTGGCCCACCAGCACCACCTGGCGCAGGTCCTGGCTGCGGATGAAGCCGGTCACGTCGGCGATGTGGGTCTCGAGGTCGATCGCGGTCGAGATCTCGCCGATGCGTTCGCCGACGCCCGCGAGCGTGAGCACGCGCACCTCGTGGCCCCGGGCGCGCAGCAGCGGGGTCAGCCGCTCCCACGACCAGGCGCCATGCCAGGCACCGTGCACCAGCACGAAGGTCTTGCCCGAGGGGCGCGGTGCCGGCGCGGCGCTGCTGCAGCCGGGCAGGGTGGTCGCGGCCGCCGAGGCGACCGTGGCTGCCGCCGCGGCACCGAGCGCGCCGCCGCTTTCGAGGAATCGTCTGCGTTCCATTGGGTTGTCTCCAGGTTCGAAGGTCATGAAAAAAGGGATTCAGCGCAGCGGCGACCAGTCGGCCGGCCGCAGCACCAGGCCGGTGTGCGTGCGTTCGTGCTGCCGCGCGGCGCGGGCCCAGTCGGCCCAGCCGGGCACCGAGTCGGGCCGCGCCTGCAAGGCGGAGAGCGCGGCGAAGTCGTCGAAGGCCCACAGCACCAGCGCCTCGCTGCCGTTGCGCAGCGCGGTCTCGTAGGCGCCGAACAGGCGCGGCGCGCCCGGGCCCTCGATGCGCGCGGCGGCCTCACCGAGCCGCGCGAGGTAGTCGGGTGCGCCGCCGGCCTCGAGCCCGATGGTCTGCTGCAGCACGACCGGCGCGCGCACGCCCCCGGCCAGCAGCCGCGCGCGGTCGATGCTGTAGTCGGCCGCCAGCAGCACGCGGTCGAAGCCGCCCGTGCGCTCGCCGTAGAAGCGCTCGAGCGGCTCGTGGAACAGGTCGGGCGTGGCGTCGAAGTGGCGCCCGAAGCCTTCCCAGCCGCCCTGCATCTCCCAGAAGGTCACGATCTCGGGCCAGCGGCCCGTGAGGAACACCGGCACCCAGGCCGCCATGCAGCCGTTGCTGGCCGAACCGCGCGCATTGCCCTCGGTGCGCACCAGGCGGCCCAGGGTCTCGAGATAGCGGGTGTGGGCGCCGGGCTGGCGCACGGGGTCGAGGATCTCGTGGAAATAGAGGCGCTGCATAAGACGGCGAGGTGTTTCGATGCTTCAACGCGAGGTGGTCTGGAATCGGTGTTTGTTCATGTATATGAACTGTTCCAGAATATAAACACGCAAACCGCGACTGTCAAACACCCGGCGCGTCGATCGGTGGGACGCGGGCCGCGCGCTTCCTAGAATCGGCGCACCTCACAGCACAGGCACCCATGGACGCAGCAGACAGCAAGCCCCCCGAATCGGCCGCCGTGAAGTCGGCGGACCGGGTGCTCGACATCCTCCAGCTCCTCGCGCGCCAGGGCGGGGCGCTGACCCATCACGAGATCGGCATCGCGCTCGGCATCCCCAAGAGCAGCCTCACCCACCTGCTGCGCAACCTGGTGGCGCGCGAGTTCCTCGGCTTCGACGGCGCGCAGAGCACCTATGCGCTGGGCCCGGCCGTGTTCGAGCTGGTGCGCGGCAGCGGCCTGCGCGAGCGGCTGATGGCGCAGGCCCGGCCCATCGTCGACTGGCTCGCGCGCACCGCGGGCGAGGCCACCTCGTTCTCGGTGCTGCGCGGCGACGAGGTCGAGCGCGCCTGCGTGGCCGAGTCGCGCGCGCCGCTGTCCTACCGCATGGCGGTGGGCGACAGCTTCCCGCTCTACTCGACCTCGGCCGGCAAGGCGATCCTCGCGGCCATGCCCGCGGCGCGGCGCCAGGCCTATCTCAAGAACGTGCGGCTGCAGGCCCAGACGCCCGCCACCGCCACCACGCTCGCGGTGCTCAAGCGCCAGCTCGAGGAGGTCGGCGAAAGCGGCATCGCCTATTCGCGCGGCGAGCACACGCCGGGCGTGGTGGGCATCGCCATCGCCATCGATTCGGGCGACCCGGCCGCGCCCGCGGCCTTCAACATCGTGGTGCCCGATGTGCGCTACACACCGGAGTTCGATGCGCGCTGCGTCGAGCTGCTGGGGCAGGCGCGCGAGCGCTTCCACGCGGCGTCGCCCGCGCGCTGACGCACGTCGAGATGGTCATGACCCGTCTTCTCCACCGCATCGCCGCGCTGCTGTGCGCCTGCACCCTGTCGCTGGGTACGCAGGCGCAGGACTGGCCCGTGAAGCCCGTGCGCATCGTCGTGCCCGCGCCCGCGGGCAGCTCGCTCGACCTGATCGCGCGCACCCTGGCCGACCGCCTGCGCACCGCGTGGAAGCAGCCGGTGGTGGTCGAGACCAAGGCCGGCGCCGGCGGACTCATCGGCATGGACGCGGTGGCGAAGGCGCCGCCCGACGGCCATGTGCTGGGCATCGGCTTCAACGGCCCGATCGCCTTCGGCCCCTACATGTACGCGCGCATGCCGTACGCACCGGCGCGCGACCTGCTGCCGATCGTGCTGACCACCTCTCAGCCCAACGTGCTCGCGGTGCAGGCGAGCAACCCGGCGAACACGCTGCCCGAGTTCATCGCCTGGGTGAAGGGGCAGCGCGACCGCTTCAGCTATGCCTCGGTGGGCGCGGGCAGTTCCTCGCACCTCACGATGGAGCTGCTGCGCAGCGTCACGCACATCGAGGCGGTGCACGTGCCCTACGCGGGCTCGCCGCCGGCCGGGCTCTCGCTGGCCTCGGGCGACACGCAGGCGCTGTTCACCGTGGCGCCCGCGCTGCTGCCGCTGATCCAGGGCCAGCGCGTGAAACTGATCGCGATCACCAGCGCGCAGCGCTTCGAGCTCATGAAGGAGCTGCCGACGGTCGCCGAATCGGGCTACCCGGGCTTCGAGTCGCTGGCCTGGAACGGCCTGTTCGCGCCCGCCGGCACGCCGGGCGAGGTGGTGCGCCGCATCAATGCCGACGTCAACGCCGTGCTGCGCGATCCCGCCGTGCGCACGCTGCTCGCCAACCAGGGGCTGGCCGTGGGCGGCGGCTCGCCCGAGGAATTCAGGGCCTTCATCGACAGCGAAGGCCGCAAGTGGGGCGCGATCATCGCCAAGGTCGGCATCCGGCTCGACCAATGATGGCGGCCCCCGATCCGTTTCCCCACCGCATCACGAACAACGAACAAGAGGAGTACCCCATGGCCGAGTTTCCGCAAGACATCTACACCGAACCCGAGCCCGATCCGCACACGCTCGCCAACCTCGGCCCGCTGACCGGCCTGGCCGGCATCTGGATGGGCACCATGGGCCACGACGTGAGCCCGAAGGAGGACGGCCCCGAGGCCGAGGCCTTCATCGAGCATGCCGAGTTCCAGCCGATCGACGCGCAGACCAACGGCCCGCAGATCTTCTACGGCCTGCGCTACCACCTGCGCATCGTGAAGCCCGACGACGTCGAGACCTTCCACGACCAGGTCGGCTACTGGCTCTGGGAGCCCGCCACCGGCGCGCTGGTGCAGACCCTGTCGATCCCGCGCGGCCTCACGGCCATGGCCACCGGCCAGGCCGCGCCCGATGCGCGCAGCTTCCGCCTCGAGGCCGTGCGCGGCGGCGACACAAACGGCATCGTTGCCAACCCCTTCCTCGAGCACGCGTTCAAGACCCTGCGCTACACCATCGACGTGACGCTGCACGACGACGGCAGCTGGTCGTACGAGCAGACCACGCTGCTCGACGTGCGCGGCAAGCCCGAGCCCTTTGCGCACACCGACCGCAACACGCTGCGCAAGATCGGCGAGCCGACGCCGAACCCGACCGCGCAGGCGGCGCTGGCCGAGGCCGCGGGATCGGTGGCTTCGGCGGTCGCTGCTGCCGAAGCAGGGGACACGATGATTCCGATTCCGCCCGCCGACGACAGCGTGAAGCCCGCGGTGCCGGGCGTGCCCGACGCGCTGGCCTAAGCCGTCGGCATCCGCTCGAAGGCCTGCAGCGCGGGATCGAGCGCATCCCATGCCAGCCCGCGCACGCGGTAGGTGAGCACCTGCGGCGCGAAGCGTTCGGGCTCGTCGAGACTGCCCGCATGCACCGCGATCAGCTCGGGCATGCCCGAGAAGCGCACGAACAGCGGGGTGCCGCAGACCGGGCAGAAGGCATGGCGCTTCTGCTGGCCGCTGTCGGCCGCGATCTCCCATTCGCTGGCCGCGCCGGTGATCGCCATGTCGGCGCGCGCCGGAAAGGTCAGGTACGAGCCATGCCCGGTGCCGCTGCGCCGCCGGCAGTCGCTGCACTGGCAATGGTTCTGGAAGATCGGCGCATGCTGCGTGCTGTAGCCGATCGCGCCGCAGGCGCAACCGCCGGTGTAGGGCTGGGTCATGGCGTTTCTCCGGGTGCGCGGCCTCAGGCCGCCTTGGGTTTCGCGAAGACGTCGATGCCCTCGCCGGTCTCGAGCAGCGACTTGAGGCTCGACAGCACGATCGGCCAGCCCTGCTGGATGCCCTTGGCCATGCCGCTGCCGGCCTCGAGCTCGTCGTGCGTGACGGTGAGCCGCACCATGTCCTCGTACGGCACGATGTCGAAGGCCACGCGGCTGTAGGCCTCGGGGTCGGCCGCCTGCGAGGCGCCGGCCCAGGTGATGACCAGCCGCGTCGGCGGCGCGATCTCGACCACCTGGCCCACCAGCTCGACCGGGCGCTCGTCGTTGGCACGCACGTGCTGCCACGGCGAGCCGGGCTTCCAGTCGGAGACGTTCTCGTGGCCCCAGTAGCGCCGCGCGATCTCGGGCCGGGTGATGGCCTCGAACACCTTCGCGGGCGTCGAGCGGATGTAGGTCACGTAGACATAGCTGATCTTCTCTGGCTTCATCGTCACTCTCCTTCGAGTTCCTTCTTGAGGTCGTGCAGCAGCGCGAGCCGCTGATGTTCGAACTTGCGCACCCAACGCTCGTAGACCTCGTGCAGCGGCACCGGGTTGATGAAGTGCAGCTTCTCGCGGCCGCGCCAGACCGTGGTCACCAGGTGGGCCGCCTCGAGCAGCCCGAGGTGCTGCGTGACCGATTGCCGCGCCATGTCCAGGTGCTCGCAGAGTTCGCCGAGCGTCTGCCCGTTGTGGTCGTGCAGCAGATCGAGCAGCTTCCTGCGGGTCGGGTCGCCCAGTGCCTTGAAAACCTTGTCAGCGTCCATGCGTCGTTGTTCGTGCGTGAGCAGATGATATGCAGGCAAATACCTGCATGTCAAGCCGGCCCTTGCCGCGACCGATGGGCGAGGCGTTGCTTCAGGAGAGCGCCGCTTCCACGTCCGCGTGGAACTTCGCCGAGCAGCACTCGGTCGCGCCCAGGTACAGCGAGGCCTGCGCGCCGCTCGCGAGCGTGGACTGCACCGACACGCCGAGCGCGAAGTCCTCGGCCAGCGCACCCCAGTACGAGTCGAGGTTGCGGCGCCAGTGCCGCTGCGCCTTCTCGTTCGCGGGCGGCTCGGGGATCAGCATGGTCGCGATCACGCGCGAGCGCTCGGGGGCCTCGGGCAGCACGGTGAAGGCGTTCGCATGGTCGCCCTCGTGCAGGATGAAGGTGGCCGGAAAGAAGTAGTAGATGACGTTCGAATGCGGCCCGAGCTGCCACTGGTCCTCGGGCAACTCACTCAGCCGCTCGATGCCGCGCTTGGGCAGGAAGAGGCGCTGGTGCGCGCCCTCGTGGTCGGCGATCAGCAGGTTGTCGTGGAACATCTGCGCGATGCTGTCGCGGTGCGCGTACTGGAAGTGATAGGTCTCGAGGTTGGCCTCGAACGGGATCTTCCAGTTGGCGGCGTTCGCGAACTCGCGCTGGTCGAACGGCACCCAGCGGTCGTAGCCCCAGTGGCGCAGGTCGGCGCCGAAGCGGCCGAGCCAGCCTTGCATGTCGATGCGCGTATCGTCCTCGCCGCTGGCCACGCGCGGAATCGCCCAGACGAAACCCAGTGCCTCGGCCACCGGCACGCGCGCGAGCTGGCAGTCGGCAGCCGGCGCATGCGGAAAGTCGGCCTCGCCGGGCCGTCCGCGCAGGCTGCCGTCGAGCCCGTAGGTCCAGCTGTGGTACGGGCACACGAACACGCGCTGGTTCGACGTGCCGGCCGGCCGCAGCCGCGCGCCGCGATGGCGGCAGGCGTTGACGAAGCCGCGCAGCTCGCCCTCGCGCGTGCGCACCAGCAGCAGCGGCATGCCGGCCGCATCGATGGCCAGCGTGTCGCCGGGCCGCGCGAGCGCGGCCGAGGGGCACAGCGCCAGCGGATGGCGGCGGAAGATGCGCTCGACCTCGCGCGCATGGCGCTCGGGGTCGAGGTAGCGCGACACCGGACTCAGCGAGGGTTCGCCGCGCTCGGTGCCGCCGCTGGCGATCAATGCCAGCGCGCGCCGGATCAGCGCCTTCTGTTCGTCATGCTGCATGCGCCTGTGCCATCGATGCGGCCTCCACGGGTGGGGGCTTCATTGTGGCCAGCGGTGGGCAGTTCGGCTTGTCTCAACTGGTCGAGGCCTCGTCGAATCCCTCGAAGCGCGCGAAGTCCTCGACCGTTCGCCGCGGCATCGCCATCCGGTTGACCTCGGCCGACGGCTCGCCCCAGCCCATCGACATGCCGCAGGCCGTGACCTCCTCGGGTGGCATGCCCAGCCGCGCCGCGATCAACGCATGGAAGGGCGCGAACGACACCTGCGGGCAGGTGTCGATGCCGCGCGCCTTGGCCGCGATCATCACGTTCTGCACGAACAGGCCGAGATCGAGCCAGCTGTGGCGCGCGAGCCGCGCATCGATGCCGAAGATCAGCCCGACCGGCGCGCCGAAGAAGCCGTAGTTGCGCCGCGTCTGCCGCGCGCGGGCCGCGGCGTCCGCGCGGTCGATGCCCAGCGCGCCGTAATAGCACGCCGCGAAGGCCGACTGGTGCTCGCAGAAGGGGCCGGGCAGCGGATCGGGAAAGTGCGAAGGCGCCTCGAAATCGCCCGCCACGAAGGCCGCGTCGAGCGCATCGCCGAGCGCCTTCAGCGGCGCGCCGGCCAGCACGTGCACGCGCCAGGGCTGGGTGTTCGAATTGCTCGGCGCCGTGGCCGCCACCTGCAGGATCTCGCGCACCAGCGCCTGCGGCAGCGGCCGCGGCGCATAGGCGCGCACCGAGCGGCGCGCGCGCAGCACCGCGTCGACATGGCGTGCGCTGTCGGTGGGAGCGTCGGCCCGCTGCATCGCTCAGTCCCGCGGGGCCGGGTGGTAGGCGATGCGCCCCGCCGGCAGGAAGAACAGCGCGATCACCGCGCCGCCGCGCGCCTCGGGATAGTGATGGCTGCCCGGCGCGGGCGCGGTCCAGCCGGCTTCGCACCAGCCGTTGGGCCCGTTGAGCGCGGCGCCTTCGTTCAACGGCACCACCATGTTGAACTCGCCGTAGGGATGGGCGTGGTACTGGCCGCGGTAGGCGTGGCCCGGGTTGCCCTGCGTGTTGCCGGTGCTGTCCATGTAGACGGCCGTGATGCTGAAGCCCAGCGTGCGCTCCGAGGGCTCGGCGATGCGGCTGCGGCGGTAGATGGGCCCGTCGAGCTCGACGTTGGCGGCCCAGCCGTCGCGCACGCCTTGCTTCACCAGCCGCGCGAGCGACTGGTAGAGCGCGCTGTCGGGGCCATGGGTGCGGTTGAGCCACTGCTCGACCTCGGTGCCCGTGGTCATGTCCTTGATCTCCTCGAGGAAGGGAAGGCTTCGCTCGATCAGTTCCTCGCGGTCGGTGTGCGTCGTGCTCATGTCTTTGCTCGTGGGGGTTGGAGGGTTCATTCGTCCGAGCGGAAGCCCGAGGCCCGCACCACGGGCCCCCAGGCTTCGCGCTCGCGCCGGATCTGGCGCGCGTAGTCGTCGGGTGCCTGCGTGTGCACCTCGAGGCCAACCTGGTCGAAGGCCGCGCGCAGGCCGGGGTCCTTGCTGGCCACGACCATCGCCTCGTGCAGCGCGCGCACGCCGGCCTCGGGCGTGCCGGGCGGCGCGAACACGCCGTAGTTCTCGGCGCCGCGGATCTGCGCGAAGCCTTGCTCGGCGAAGGTGGGCACAGCCGGCATGAAGCGCGAGCGCTGCTCGCCGCTCACGGCGAGGATGCGCAGCTTGCCCGACTGCAGGTAGGGCAGGAAGTCGGCCACGAAGCCGAGGTAGGCCGGGATCTGGCCGCCCAGCAGGTCCTGCATCGCCGGCGCCGAGCCGCGGTAGCCCACGTGCTGCAGCTTGAGCCCGCCGGCCTCCGACAGCTGCCAGCCGAGGAAGTGCGCCACCGAGCCCGCGGCCGGCGAGGCGTAGCTCGCGCCGGCGGGCGTGGCGCGCACCCAGGCCAGGTAATCCTGCAGGCTCTTCACCGAAGCCGGCACCGCGCTGCTGACCGCCAGCGCGCAGGTCGCGATCACCAGCGGCGAGACCGGCACGAAGTCGGTGGCAGGGTCGTAGGCCAGCTTGCTGTAGACATGCGGGTAGATCGTGAGCGCCGAGGCCTGCGTGCACAGCAGCACGCTCGCATCGGGCTTCTCGCGCTTGAGCTGGCCGCTCGCGATGCGCCCGGCCGCGCCCGCGCGGTTGTCGACGATGTAGTGCCGGCCCTGCTTGCGCCAGGCCTCGGCGAGCTGCCGCGCCGTGGTGTCGAGCGTGCCGCCGGCCGGGTAGCCGACCAGCAGCTTGCCCGGGCTGCCCTGCGACTGCGCGAAGGCGCGCGGCAGCCAGCCGGCGGCCGGAAGGGCGAGCGCGGCCTGCGTGAAGCGGCGGCGTGTGAGTGCGTTCATGGCGGGCCTCGTGGTGTGAAGTGGCCGAATGATCGGCCGGCCCCGAATTGAATGGAACTGGCGCTTTTGCAAGCGCAGAATGCACGGCATTCAACTCACGAAGAAGCGCGCCATGAGCATCGGACGCATGGACCTCAACCTGCTGAAGGTCTTCGACGCGGTCTTCGAGGACCGCAACCTGATCCTGGCCGGCCGCCGCCTCAACCTCAGTCAGTCGGCCGTGAGCCATGCGCTCACGCGGCTGCGCGAGCTGGTGGGCGACGAGCTGTTCGTGCGCACCGGCAAGGGCATGCAGCCCACCGGCCGCGCGAGCGCGATGGCGCCCCCGCTGCGCGACGCGCTGCGCCGCATCGAGGCCACGCTGGGCGTCGAGCCTTTCGATCCCGCACTGTCGTCGCGCCGCTTCACGATCGCGGCCAACGACCACATCACTGCGGTCATCGTCGCCGGCCTCACGCGCGCGCTGCAGCAGGCCGCGCCCGGTGTCGACCTGGTGATCCGCCCCTCGACCCGGCTCGACCTCGCCGAGCAGATCGACCTGGGCCGCATCGACCTTGCCATCGGCACCTTCTCGCAGGTGCCGGCGCGGCTCAATGCGCGCACGCTGCTGTCGCAGGGCGAGGTGATCCTGATGCGCAAGGGCCATCCGGCGGCCAGGCGCAAGCTCGCGGTGCGCGACCTCGCGAAGTACGCGCTGGTCACCACCTCGCTCGGCGGGCAGGAGGAGGGCGCCGTCGACGGCTTCATCCTCGAGCGCGGGCTCGCGCGCCAGTCCGAGATGTTCGACCGCTCCGCGCTCGCCGAGGCCCTGGCCGCGATCGGCCAGGTGCCGCGCCTGCGCGTGACCGTGCCGCATTCGCTGGCCATTCCCGCGCTGCTGCGCGAGAGCGACATGCTGTCGATCGTGCCGGCCTCGCTCGGCGCCTACCTCGCGTGCGCCGGCGAACTGCTGCAGCGCCAGCCGCCGTACCGCGCCGCCACCGTGGTCACGCGCGCGGTCTGGCACGGGCGCAACGACCACGACGCCGCGCATGCCTGGCTGCGCGAGATGGTGGCCGCGGCGGCCAGGGCGGCCGGCGGCGAGGGCTGATCAGAAGTCGTCGAGCTTGAGCTTGCCCAGCCGCGCCACGATCAGGTCGTGCAGCGTCTGCGCCGCCACCGACAGGCTGCCCTCGCTGCGCTGCACCAGGTAGACCGTGCGCGTGAGCGCGGGCAGCGGCAGCGGCCGCGTCACCAGCGTCTCGCGCCGGAAGTGGAACAGCGTGAGCGCCGGCACCACGCTGATGCCGAGCCCGGCCTCGACCAGTCCCATCACCGTGGCCAGGTGCTCGACCTCGAACACCGCGTTGAGCCGCAGCGGATGCAGCGCCACGTCGAGCGCCTGCCGCACGCTGCTGTTGCGCGCCATCTGGATGAAGGGCCAGGGCGCGAGCTTCTTCGCCGTGAGCCGGGTCTCGCGCGCGAGCGGATGGTCGGTGCGGCACACCAGGTGGAAGCGGTCGGCGCACAGCCGCTGGCCGCGCAGGTCGCTGTAGGCCGCCTCGCCCGCGCCCGAGGCCGCGAGCGCGAAGTCGGCCTGGCCGCTGCGCACCAGCGCGATGCAGGCGTCGGACAGCGCATCGTCGAGGTCGACGCGGATGCCGGGCCAAGCCTGCATGAACTCGGCGAACACGCTCGGCAGCCAGCCCGCGGCCAGCGAGGGCAGGGCGGCCACGCGCACCCGGCCCTTGCGGCGCTCCACGTGGTCGGCCAGGTCGGCCATGGCGCCGCCCATGTCGTCGAGCAGCCGGCGCGCCGAGCCCTCGAACAGCCGCCCCTCGGGCGTGAGCTGCACGCTGCGCGTGTCGCGGTCGAACAGCCGCGTGCCCACCGCGTCCTCGAGCGTGCGGATCAGCGCGCTGAACGCCGGCTGCGACAGGTGGCTGGCCTGCGCCGCGCGCGTGAAGCTGCGCAGCTCGGCCAGCGCGAGGAAGGCGCGCAACTGGCGGGTCGAGAGATCGGGTGTCTTGCGCGCGGCGGCGCTGCTGGTGCTCATCGCTTGTCTCCGGGGCTCGGTCGTTGTTATTCGAAATACAGATCAATCGATCTGAACTTTCGATTTTACGGATCAGGTACGGGTGCCTACAGTCGCCGGCCATGGATTCCCCCGCATCGCCGCCCCTCCTGATCGGATGCGCCGCCGGTTTCTCCGGCGACCGCACCGACGCCGCCGGACCGGTGGTCGACACCCTGATCGCGCGCCTGCGCCACGGCCTGGCCGGGCAGCGCGCCTTCCTGATCTTCGAGACGCTGGCCGAGCGCACGCTCGCGCTGGCGCAGCTGCGCCGGCGTGCCGACCCCGAGGCCGGCTACGAGCCGCTGCTCGACGCCATGCTGCGCCCGGTGCTCGCGCGCTGCCTCGACAACGGCATCCGCATCGTCAGCAACTTCGGCGCCGCCAACCCGCGTGCCGCCGCGCGGCACATCGCACGCATGGCCCGCGAGCTCGGCGCGCCGGTGCCGCGCATCGCGGTGGTGGAGGGCGACGACCTCTCGGGCCCGGCCCACCGCGCGCTGTTGCGCGAGGCGCTCGGCGCCGCGATGGACGGGCTGCGGGTGGTCAGCGCCAATGCCTACATCGGCGCCGAGCCGATCGCCGCCGCGCTCGACGCGGGTGCGCAGGTGGTGGTGTGCGGCCGCGTGGCCGATCCCTCGCTGACCGTCGGCCCCGTGCTGTCGCACTTCGGCTGGCGCGCCGACGACTGGCACCGGCTCGGCCGCGCGACCATGGCCGGGCACCTGCTCGAATGCGGCGCGCAGGTCTGCGGCGGCTATTTCGCCGACCCCGGCTACAAGGACGTGCCGGGCCTCGCGGCCGTGGGCTTTCCCATTGCCGAGATCGATGCCGACGGCCACTGCACCATCGGCAAGGCCGACGGCACCGGCGGCCTCGTGAGCGAGGCCACGGTGAAGGAGCAACTGCTCTACGAGGTGCACGATCCCGCCGCCTACCTCACGCCCGACGTGGTGGCCGACATCGCCGAGGCCGAGGTGCATGCGCTGCCCGGGCCCGACCGCGTGGCGCTCTCGGGCGTGCGCGGCCATGCGCGGCCCGCGCACTACAAGGTCAACGTCTGCCACGAGGGCGGCTGGCTCGCCGAGGGCGAGATCTCCTATGCCGGGCCGCGCGCCGAGGCACGGGCGCGGCTCGCGGCGCAGGTGCTGCGCGAACGGCTCGAGGGGCTTGCCTTGCGCGTGGACCTGATCGGCGCGCTGAGCATCTTCGGCGACGACGCCGGCCAGGCGCTCGCGGCCACGCCCGACAGCGGATTGCGCGACGTGCGGCTGCGCGTGGCCGCCACCCATGCCGAGCGCGCGCAGGCCGAGCGGCTGGCGCGCGAGGTCACGGCGCTCTACACCTGCGGACCCGCGGGCGGCGGCGGCGTGCGCACCGCGCTCACGCCGCGGCTCAACACCATCTCGTGCCTGCTGCCGCGCGAGGCGGTGCCGGTGCGCTTCGAGCTGCTCGATGAAGGAGAGGGCGCATGAGCACCGAACACCCGTACCTCGACGTCCCCCTCTACCGCGCCGCCCACGGCCGCACCGGCGACAAGGGCGATCGCTCGAACATCAGCGTCATCGCCTGGCATCCCGCGCTCTATCCCGTGCTCGCCGAGCAGCTCACGCCCGAGTGCGTGGCCGAGCAGTTCCGCCACCGCGCCCCTTCGCAGGTGCAGCGCTTCCTGCTGCCGAAGCTGCATGCCATGAACTTCGTGCTCGACGCCGTGCTCGACGGCGGCGTCAACGATGCGCTCAACCTCGACACCCACGGCAAGGCGCTCTCGTTCCTGCTGCTCGACATGCCCGTGCGCGTGCCGAGCGAGCTTGCGCACCACCTGGCCGGCCCCTGAGCGCCGAAGCAACCCTTCACCGAATTTCCAACCATCGACCCCGGAGACAACAAGACCATGAACCGACGTTCCCTCACCCTGCTCGGCGCCGCGCTGGCCCTGGCCCCGCTGCTGGGCCAGGCGCAGTCCTTCCCCGAGAAGCCGATCACCTTCGTCGTGCCCTTCGCGGCCGGCACCGCCACCGACCAGATCGCGCGCGCCCTCGGCAACGTCATCACGGCGGAGACCAAGCAAGCCGTCGTCATCGACAACCGTGCCGGCGCCAGCGGCTTCATCGCCTCGCAGTTCGTTGCCAAGGCGCCGGCCGACGGCTACACCGTGCTCATCACCACCAACACCACGCACGCGGCCAACGAGCATCTCTACAAGAAGCTGCCCTACGACCCGGTGAAGGACTTCGCGCCGCTCGCCGGCCTGGGCAAGGGCGGCCAGATCATGGTGGTGAACCCGGCCTCGAACGTGAAGAGCGTGGCCGACTTCATCGCGCTCGCGAAGAAGGAGCCGGGCAAGCTGAGCTTCGGCAGCGGCAGTTCGTCGAGCCGCATGGCCGGCGAGCTGCTGCAGCAGATGGCCGACATCAAGCTGCTGCACGTGCCCTACAAGAGCAACACCCTGGCCGTGACCGACCTGCTCGGCGGCCAGATCGACATGATGATCACCGACACCGCCACCGGCCTGCCGCAGGTCAAGGGCGGCAAGCTGCGCGCGCTCGGCATGTCGAGCGCCAGCCGCTCGCCGCTCGCGCCCGACGTGCCCACCATCGCCGAGGCCGGCGTCAAGGGCTACGAGATGGGCTACTGGTTCGCCGCCTACGCGCCCGCGAAGACCCCGCCGGCCGTGGTCAAGCGCCTCAACGAACTGCTGGTGAAGGCCGCGAAGAGCGACAGCGCGAAGACCGCCTTCTACGAGCGGAGCGGCACCGAAGTCTTCACCACCTCGCCCGAGGAACTCGCGAAGTTCCAGGCCGGCGAATCGCAGAAGTGGGGCCGCATCGTGAAGGCGGCCGGCATCGAGGCGGAATAAGCCCGGGCCTCCGGGCCGGGTCGGGACCGATCCGCGCCCGCTTTCTACCGGAGGCATGCGGCCGCATGGAAGGCGGCCGCGGCTCCGCGCATTCATAGAACGACAAGGAGATAGACATGACTTGGATTCCCGTATCGCGACGCGGGCGGATCGCGCACGCCACCACGCGGCTGGCCGCCGCTGCCATCGGCGCCTGCGCGCTCGCCGCCTGTGGCGGTGGGGGCGGCGGTACTTCGCTGCCGCTGCTGCCGCCGTCCGCACCGGCACCGGCTCCCGCGCCGGCCACCCCGCCAGCACCACCCCCGGCCGCCGCCGCGCCGCTGGCCTGCGAACTCGCGAGCTTCGCCACGCTCAAGCTCGACCGTGCCTCGGTCGATGCCGTGCAGGCCGTGCCCGCCGGCGACTTCACACCGCCGGGCTCGCGCACCGCGCTCACCGGCATGCCCGACTTCTGCCGCATCCAGGGCACCACGAACTCGGCGGTCGATTCCTCGGTGCGCTTCGAACTGTGGGTGCCGATGTCCGCCGGCTGGAACGGCAAGCTGGTCGTGACCGGCAACGGCGGCTACTCGCCGAGCCTCAACTACGGCGACATGCGCAACGCGCTGCTGCGCGGCTTCGCCACCATGGGCGGCGACACCGGCCACAGCGGCGAGGATATGCTGTTCGTCATCGGCCATCCGCAGAAGATCGTCGACTGGGGGACCAGCTCGGTGCACGACATCACCGTGGCCGGCAAGACCGTGCTCGCGGCGCTGCAGGCCAAGGCCGCCACGCGCAGCTACTACTACGGCTGCTCCACCGGCGGCCACCAGGGCTATGCCGAGGTGCAGCGCTACCCCGGCGATTTCGACGGCGTCATCGCCGGCGCGCCCGGCGGCAACCGCACCTCGCTCAATGCCGAGTTCCTCAACCGCTTCCTGGCCAACCACGCGCCCGGCGACAACACCACGCCGATCCTCACCAGCGCCAAGATCCGCCTCGTGACGCAGAAGGCCGTGGCCGCCTGCGATGCGATCGACGGCGTCACCGACGGCGCGATCGCCGATCCGCGCGAGTGCACCGGCGCCAGGTTCGACGTCGCGAGCCTGCTGTGCACCGCGGGCGACGGCCCCGACTGCCTGACCGCGCCGCAGGTGGCGGCCGTGCAGCGCATCTACGCGGGCGCCGTGAACCCGCGCACCAAGGCCACCATCTACCCGGGCCCGGCCGTCGGCTCCGAATCGGGCTGGGCCAGCTACTGGGGCACCACCGAGCCCACGCGCGCCGACTTCTGGCGCTACTGGGTGTTCGACAACCCCGGCTGGGACTGGTGGAGCTTCGACTTCGACCGCCACATGACCTATGCGCTGGCCAAGGTCGGCCCGGCGGTCGACCAGGTCAACCCCGACATCTCGGCCTTCAAGGCGCGCGGCGGCAAGCTCATCGCCTACCAGGGCTGGAGCGATCCGGTGGTGAGCCCGCACGACACCATCGCCTACTACGAGAAGGTCAACACGCTGCAGGGCTCGCGCGCCGAGACCGACGGCTTCTTCCGCCTCTTCATGGCGCCCGGCATGGGCCACTGCTCGGGCGGCACCGGTGCCACCAGCTTCGGCAACCAGGGCGGGCCCGTGCCCGACCCGAGCGCGCGCAACGATCTGCTGGCCGCGCTCGACGACTGGGTCGAGAAGGGCAAGGCGCCCGACGTCATCGTCGCCAGCCGCATCGCGGGGGGCGCCGTCACGCAGACGCGGCCGCTGTGCCCGCATCCGAAGCGCGCCGTCTACAAGGGCACGGGCAGCACCGACGTGGCCGAGAACTTCGCCTGCCAGTGAACCCGCGCGAGGCGCGCGGCCGCGCCGCCGCCTCGCGAACCCTGCCGCCGCGGAGATCGGCACCGCGCCAACCGGTCATCAACAACCACACCTGGAGACAGACATGAATCGATGGAGCCTCGCGGCTGCCAGCGCGGTCACGGCCGCGCTTTTCCTGACCGCCTGCGGCGGCAGCGGTGGAGGCGGCGGCGGCCTGCTGCTGCCCCCGCCCGCCAGCAACCCGCCCGCGCCACCGCCGCCCGCGGCCAGCGCGCCCAAGTACACGCTCTCGATCGCCAGGACCGAGGACGTGCCCGGCAGCTTCGGCAGCGCCGGCGCCTACGAGAAGATCACCGGCACCTTCACCGGCGAGGTCGACCCCAAGGACACGCACAACGCCATCATCCAGGACCTCGCGCTCGCGCCGACCAATGCCAACGGCAAGGTCGAGTACAAGTCCGAGTTCGTGCTCTTCAAGCCCAAGGACATGAGCAAGGCCAGCGGCGTGCTGCGCTACGACGCGCCCAACCGCGGCAACATCGTCAACCTCGATCCCTACTTCGCATCGCGCGGCTACGTGTTCCTCACCGCCGCCTGGCAGGGCGACGTGCCCGCCGCCACCGGCAAGGTCACGCTGACGGTGCCCGTGGCGAAGAACCCCGATGGCAGCACCATCACCGGCCCGTACCGCGCCGAGCTGCTGCCCACCGTGGCCACCGGCGATTCGCTGCCGCTGCCCGGCGGCCCGTTCAATGCCGCGATGCAGGCCTATGCCACCGCCAGCCTCGACAACACGAAGCCGGGCTACGTGCTCACGCGCCGCATCAACGAGGAAGACGCACGCCAGCTCATCCCGGCCAGCGAATGGAAGTTCGCCAAGTGCGCCGCCGGCAACCCGTTCCCGGGCACGCCCGATGAGACCAGCGTGTGCCTCAAGGCCGGCTGGGACCCGGCCTATATGTACGAGCTCGTCTACGTCGCCAAGGACCCCAAGGTCATGGGCCTGGGCCTCGCGGCGCTGCGCGACATGATCGCCTTCTTCCACCACGAGGCCAGCGATGCCGCCGGCACCGCCAACCCCGTGGCCAGCGCCATTCGCAACACCATTGCATCGGGCGTGTCGCAGTGCGGCAACTTCATGAAGACCTTCGTGCATCTCGGCTTCAACGAGGACCGCGCGGGCCGCAAGGTGTTCGACGGCGTGTTCGCGCAGATCGCCGCGCGCCAGACCAACATCAACACCCGCTTCGCCATTCCGGGCGGCGGCGGTGGCGTGCGCAGCGACCACACCGCCTTCGGCCAGGCCGGCACGCGCGGCCTGTCGAAGGACTACGTCGACGACGTGGCCCAGCGCCGCGGCGGCATCCTGTCGCGTTGCGAAGCCAGCGGCACCTGCCCCAAGCTCTTCATCGGCTTCAGCGGCACCGAGTTCTACGTGCTGCAGGGCTCGCCGCTCCTGACCGACGCCTGGGGCACCACCGACCTCGCGCAGCCCGCCAATGCGCGCGTGTACTACTACGCCAGCAGCCATCACCTGCTGGGCCTGCCCTCGATGCCCGGCAGCGCGGCCGGCGCGCTCTACGCCACCAACGGCAATGCCGGCGTGATCCCGGTGGTGCGCGCGCTCTACCAGAACCTCGAGGACTGGGTCGTGAAGGGCACCAACCCGCCCGACAGCCAGGTGCCCAGGCTCGCCGACGGCACCCTGGTGCGGCCGCAGCAGGTGAAGTTCCCGGCCATTCCGGGCGTGGGCTACACCGGCCTGGTCAACACCTTCTCGCTGCTCGACTGGGGCCCCAACTACCGTCCGCAGGACGAGAGCGGCATCGCCACCCAGGTGCCACCGGCCTACCTGGGCCGCGACTACGCCATCCTCGTGCCGCAGGTCGATGCCGACGGCAACGACATCGCCGGCATCCGCAGCCTCGACGTGGCCGTGCCCCTGGGCACCAACACCGGCTGGAACTACACCAGCAAGCCCGCCACCATCGACCAGGCCGGTCTGTTCGGCGCCTACTTCCCGTTCGCCAAGACCACCGCCGCGCGCACCGGCAGCGGCGACCCGCGCCTGTCGCTGCAGGAGCGCTACACCGACCAGGCGGGCTACGTGTCGGCCGTGACCGCCGCCGCCAACGACCTCGTGGCCCGGCGCTTCATGCTGCGCGTGGATGCCGACGCGGCGATCGCCGCCGCGGCCGCGACGCCGGTGCTGCCCTAAGCCTCGGCGACAGCCTGGGCTTCGGCCGGTGCCTGGTGCACCCCGAAGCCCGAGCGGCCCGGCGCGATGTCGGGCCGCAGGGTGAGGGCGGGAATCTCGTAGTCGCCGTGGTTCTGGCGGCGAAACGGGATCGGCGCCGTGCTGAACAGCGTGTCCATCCTCGCTCCCAGTTCCTGCTCGATGCGCGCATAGGCGGCCGCGTCGACCTTGCCCGTGCGGTGCACCACGTAGGGCGGCAGCACCTCGAAGCCCGGGTAGTAGAGGATCCCGTGATGGATCGGGAACAGCAGGTCGTCCATCGGCCCGTTGATGCCGCGCGGCGCGTAGTGCGAGGCCCAGCCGCCCGTGGTGGTGACCACCATCGCGCGCTTGCCCGCCATCGAGCCTTCGCCGAAGCGGTCGCCCCAGTGGCTGTCGGAATGCTCGCCCACCCCGTAGGCGAAGCCATAGGCATAGATGCGCTCGATCCAGCCCTTGAGGATCGCCGGCATCGAATACCACCAGAGCGGAAACTGCAGGATCACCGCGTCGGCCCACAGCAGCTTCTGCTGCTCGGCCTCGATGTCGGCCACCTGCGTGCCGGTTTCGAAGGCACGCAGCGAATCGAGCGCGGGGTCGAAGGGGGCGGCCGCGTCGCGCGCCGGAAAGTCCGCCGCTTCGAGCGTGGGCTTCCAGCGCATGGCATAGAGATCGGAGGTGCGCACCGAATGGCCCTGCGCCTCGAGCCGTTCGCGCATGAAGCGATGCAGCGAGCCGTTGAGCGAGGCGGGTTCGGGATGCGCGAGCACGAGGAGTACGTTCATGGATTCACCTGAGGTCATGAGGAAAGAAGAGGAGCGATGACCGCAGGTTAGGCAGCGTGGCGATATATTGGAAATGAATAGTTCGAATTCCAGGAATTGCCATGAACAATTTGAGCCGTCTCGACCTCAACCTGCTGCTCACGCTCGACACCCTGCTGGCCGAGCGCAACGTCACCCGCGCGGCCGAGCGCCTGAACCTGTCGCAGCCTTCGGTGAGCGTGCAGCTCGCCAAGCTGCGCGAGGTGTTCAACGACCCGCTGCTCGTGCCCGCCCAGCGCGGCATGCGGCCCACCGCGCGCGCCGACGAGTTGCGCGAGCCGTTGCGTGAGGCCCTCGAATCGCTGGGCCGCGCCGTCGCGCCCAGCAAGCCCTTCGATCCCGCCGAGGCCACCACCACCTGGCGCGTGGCCGCCGCCGACTATGCCGAGTCGGCCATCCTGCTGCCCGCGCTCGCCGCCATCCGCGCCGCCGCGCCTCACACCCGGCTGGCCGTGGTCGAGGCCGTGCCGCTGCGCATGGCGCGGCAGCTGGAGCAGGGCGAGGTCGACCTGTTCTTTCACACCAGCGTGGGCGCGCCGCCGGGGCTGCACCGGCGCGTGCTGTTCCACGAACGCTATGTGCTCGCCGGTCGCGCCGGCCACCCGCGGCTGAAGCGCCGGCCCACGCTCGCGCAGTTCTGCGCGCTCGAGCACGTCGTGGTGTCGTTGAGCGGCGGCGGCTTCAGCGGCCCCACCGACGAGGCCCTGGCCGAGAAGGGCCTCACGCGGCGCGTGGCGCTCTCGGTGCCGCACTTCCTTTTCATGATCTCGGTGCTGCAGACCACCGACATGGTCGCGATGCTGCCCGAGCGGCTGGCGCGCGGGGCCGCGGGGCTACGCGTGGTGGAGGCGCCGCTGGAGGTGCCGGGGTATGAGATGGCGATGCTTTGGCATGAGAGGAAGCATCGGGATGCGGGGCATCGGTGGGTGAGGGAGAGGGTGGTGGAGGGGGTGGGGCGGGAGTGAGGTTGGGGCGCTGGCGGGGCATCGGCTTCACCGTCCCGACCGTCTCAGGGATCAGCCAGCAGTGCGTTTCGCAGCGAATCGGCGTCGAATCGAGGTGAGCCATCGAGCACCCCTGAATCGTTGAATACACAGCTTCCCTCGTGCTTGCAGAAGGCATATGCAACGGCGCCTCCGAACTTCCAGTCGCCTCGGGTGGTGACGTTGACCATGTAGGGTCGACTGGAATCTTCCGTGATCTCTATCGGCAGCTCGCTGATGGAGGTCCAGCAGAAGTCGTTGGGGCCTTCTCCCTCGAACATGAGGAAGGAGGTCATCAAGTTGGTCGCCGGGACGTCATCATTTCTACGTAGAGACAACCGTGGAGGCGCTTTCCCCAGTTCCAGAAACACCTCGGCGACGAGGGACTCAACTTCCAAGACGTCGGCGGGCGGTTGCGAGATAGGGATGAACAGACTGTTTGCCACGCGAGCGAGTGTAGTAGCTCAAACTTGTGCGAAGGCCTGCTGGCAGTGCGACAACGGCTCGTCGATGCCGCTATGCGGCGGTGTCGAGGATGCAAAAACACGGCCTTCGGGCAAGCTTTCCGGCGACGCATAGTCCGAGGACGATGTCGGTGATGCCTCAGTCAGCATCTGGTCCAGACCCTCATTCATTCGGCCAGCGCGAATCGCGATGGATGGCTTCTTGCAAACGCTCTAGAAACAGCACCAAGTCCGATTCGCCGCCGGTTGTCTTCAGATCTGAGGTCACCTCATCAAGCGCTAGACCGACCGAGCGGAAGTCATCGAGATTCAGGTGGTCCAGAAGAAGCATGTCCATAACCCCTTCCTCATATGCGATGAGAGCTGCGGAAAGTGCTGCGCGGTTGGATTCGGTCTCACGCAGTCTGAGTTCGTCCGCGATCCAAACGAAGTCCACTCCCCGGATATCGAATTGAACATCTGTCCCTACAAGGATGGTCCCCGCCACAGCTGTACTGTCCTTCGTATTGATTGATGAGCGTGGCGCGTTGTGCCAGTCGGTAGCGATCCTACCCGGCAGATCGGGCCACAGCGCGACTTCCTGCGACGCGGAAGTCGCTCGGCGAGGTTACCGAGCTGACCGAAAATGGAGGCTCATACGGAGCCGCATGACCTCTGATGACCTCCCTTGAACAGAGAGCGACATTGAGAGCATTGATGTTGACGGCCGGTCGGTGTCCGTCGTGGCACGAAAGGTGTTCGTGCTTGGTGAGCTCGGGCCGCGTCGGATCCGGGTGACCTTTCTGGGAGTCTCCAGCGCAACGCTCAAGGTGACAGAGCACATAGAGCCGCCGCAGGGCCCGGAATACTTCAAAGCACCGTACTTGCCGAACCTGGCCCGGTGAGCCTAGATGATCATGAGCCGGGTGCCTCGAGGACGTCGTCGAGCGACAGCCTTGGCAGCCCGTCGTTCGCATCGCTGAACTGCAGCCTCATTGTCTAGCCCACCAACCGGTCTACTCGCAACCGATACCTCCTGCCTTAGGCACCAGTTTCCCAAGTCAGCAGGCCGATGTGATCGGCCGTCGCATACAGGATGTCCAACTCGTTCCATTCGGAGCGCAGGAGAACACCTGAGACGATGCTGGAACTGAGCGGAGGCACTGAAATGTCGTCCCGCGTGAGGACGTCGTCAACGTAGACGCCAGCTGCGGGATGCCGCGAACTGGCCCGAAGGAGTGACGCAGTGATCTGCATGCGCACGGCAATCTCTTGCCGGACTTCGTCGACAGGCGATTCGCGAAACTGGAAGTGCTCCAGCGCCGGCGTGATCCAATGCTTGACGATGTTCTCCGCGTCACCTACCGTCGTCTGGGTGCGATCCCACTCTTCCAGCCAGTGCAACTCGATCGACATGAGCTGGACCAACGCGTCGAACATGGACATGCGTGAGGTACGCGGAATTTCCACGATGTAGACGGACTCACCTCCTTCCACGCGTGTGCGGTGTTCGACCCGACTTGCGGCCAGACAGCACGCGTTCTGGACCAGTGTGGTTAACGGACGACTGGGGCAGAGGCTGTAGATCGCGGCGGATGAAAGCATGAATCGATTTTGCCCCGCGATCGGCGCGACCTTGGCTGAGGATGCGATGCGTTTTTCTTCAATACGAGACGAGAAAAAGTGGGCCGGACGGCCCTGAACAACCGACCTCGTTGGTTGCTGCCGTTTTTCCAAAAGAGTGAGGGCTGCGGCGTCGCTCGATAACGACGGCCGATGCACCTTCTTCATGGTCACCGACCTCGCAACCAGTGCTTGAGCGCCACCAATTCCGCCTTCACTTTTCGCCGGTGCTCTACCGGAAATATTGGAGGTACGGCTTCATCGAAGTCCGCCAGGAACTGCGCGATCTCTCTGCGATGTGCTGGCGTGAGCGTCTGCCAGAGAGCTTCACGGTCCTTGCCCCGGGGCGAGCATGTCGAGCGCCTGCCCTACGATTCCTTGATCTGTGTGGATGCCCTGTTGGTAGCAGTCCAGAAGGATTGATATCGGCCAGGGCAGTTCATTTCGTTCAGAGATCCGGCGCCCTGACGCTTTTATCGAGCCGCCGAGCGCTGGAACAAGTCTCTCGATTCTCGAGCCAATTCGTAAGCCAGCCAAATCACATTGTTGAGATGCCCACCCCCGGCATCCTCACACCACCGAGTTCCAGCCCCATGGCTACACCAAAGCAACGAGGTCAACTGCTCCAACTTGTTCTCGAGAAGATCCTCCGGGCTTGGGCCGGTGTAGGTGGGTGCTACCGCGCTGCGAGATACCGGCGTGCGACGCCGGGCCATAATCCGTCTAGCCATTTGGTGTGCTCCTTTCAAGGTGTTGCACGTCTTGTGGTTAGACGGCCAGGGTGTGTCAGCACCTTGGCCGTCGCCTTTTGTGCCCCACGTTCGCCACGATGCCCGATGCATCGACGGCCCGCCGCGAGGCGAAGCGGTTGATTCGTTCATCCGTTCAGAGTGTCGTGCGTGCTGCCTTCCTTGCCCATATAGCGGGTCGTTGGGGGAGAAGGGCATCTACTGTAGAGATTTACAGCGTGGAAAAGGTGGCCGAATGCAAACCACGGGCAAAGTCATGAGGATGGCCTGAGGGTCAATAGAGGCTGCGTTCTCGGCGGCCGCCGCCAGGAACCGTGTACCTCATCAGTCCGGCAATCTCGATTTGGAAGTCGTGGAACACGCATGTGCGATGAGGTCGAAGGCTGGTCTTTGGCTGTCAGCCGCGACCTGGCGTTCGTCGCCCCCTCGCAACAGACCCTTCGCGTGCGCGAGCGAACTGAGCGATGTGCAGATGACAATCGGCCCGCGAGCAGACACCCGCAGTGGTCTTCGTCAGGCCGCTTCCTCTCTGAAACTCTTGGCATCAAAAAATGCGATCAGCTTTCTACGTCTTGATTTCTGCAATCGCTTCGACTGCTGCGTTCGCGCAGCAGCCGCCTGTCGACCTGCCGCCACAGCAGGCTTCCCCGTCGTTTCAAGACGCCAAGAATCGCCCTACGGAAGCACAAGCCCGTAGGTTGGTTGAGCGAACGTACGCCTACTTCGCTGCGAAAGATGCAGGGCGCTTCGCGGACGCATATTCAACCTTCTCCGCAACTCAAAAGCAGACAGTGCCGTTCGATGGATGGAAGGCCCAACTCGAGAACTTCTATCGCGCGGCAGGAAGCGTGCAGGGGAGGAAGATTCAGAAGATCACTTGGTACAAGGATCCTCCGAACACCCAGCCCGGGATTTATGCAGCTGTCGATTTCACCGGCCAGTTCCCCAATCTGAGCCTCTACTGCGGCTTCGTGGCATGGCGCCAGCAGGACGACGGGGCGCTCGAAATCGTTCGCGAGGAAGCGAATTCCATCGAGAAGTCGGTCGCGGAGAGGATGACTCCCGAAATGATGCAGCGCGCTCGAAATCAGTTTCGATGCTAGGTGGGCTGCCGTCCAAGCATACTCAAGCCCGGGACTGGCAAGACGCACCGCGCCTACCTGTGGGCCTACACGCCTGGCGCCTTCGAAGACATGAAGACCGTTGTCTACGACTTCGCCGATAGTCGGGCTGGCCAGCACGCGCAGGGCTTTCAGGACGAATGGCGCGGCGCACTCGTGTGTGATGACTACTCGGGCTACAAGGCACTGCTGGCCAAGGGTGTCGTCGACGCTGGCTGCCTGACCCATGCGCCGCGCAAGTTCGTCGAACTGCACACGGCCAATAAGAGTCAGATCGCAGCGGCTGGCATCCGGTACTTCGCCCGGCTCTACGAGATCGAGCGCGAGGTGAGGGACTTGGACGCAGATGAGCGGCGCCAAATCCGGTAAATCTGAGAGACGTCCTCTTGCGCCTTCCGACGCAGCCGCATAGGTGCATCCAGGAACTGCAGCCTCACCACTGGACACCGTCGACTTGACTACTCATCGTCAACACCGCCGGTTGCCCATCCACGCTCGCTGACATACGACTTCACGTCGCCAAAACTGGCGTCCGTGACATGAAACAAGTAGGCAAAAGCAAGGAGCGACCCACACCTCAAATAGAGCGTCTCAGCGTCCCGCTCCACCTCAAGAGGAAGAAGATCAAGCCCGCGAACTGAGTGTTCGGGCGGCATCGGGCGCCCAAGTACTTGTTCGATACGCAGATGGGTCTCAGCAAAGGCCATTTCTGTTCGTTGAAGGAAGGAGTAGAAATGATACTGGCCCGTCACGACGGAATGCCCGACCGCTTACCATTCACCTTCCATGAGCGGCTCGTTTTTCTTTGGACAACACACGGTTTTCGTATCGAATCGGCGGCTGACAACGCTCGTTGAGTTCGCTCTCTCCACTGCCAACGATCAAGCCACAACGGACGAATCACGGGCATTCGTCGACCGTTTCGAAAAACTCCAGGCAGACACATTCTTCCCAGGCATCGACATCGATCTGGAAGAACTTTTCATCTCGTCGTCAGAGCGACGGTTCTGGGCGAGCGTCTTCGCTGAGCTAGCTAAGCGGATAGAACAGCGACGAATCGGTAGTCCCGATCAGCACGATTGGCGCCAGGAAGCCGCAGATCAGGCGGCGCGGATTGCTCGGATGCTGGTCTCTAATCAAGACGAAGGCTGACAAGACCGGTTCCTGCAGGGAGCTTCTCGGCAACGATCTCTGCAGGGCGTCAAGATGTCTTCGCTGGACGCTTACAAAAATGGGTCTGCTCAGTCCTTCAATCTGCGTTAGACCTGCCGCTCGTCGCCGGCGCAATTGAGTTTGGCGAAAAACTAGGTGGTGTTGAATGCGTATTGCTCGGAGATCGGGACTGGACGTCGAGAGCTGCTCTGCGTCGAGCCCTGCTCGGTATGGAGGAAAGGGTAGAAATTGAAGCACTGGTCCCCAGTTAGGTTACTCACTTCATGCTCCCATCCGGTCCAGCGCAACTGATCATAAAAGGCGTGAAGACGTTTGGAAAATGCCCATTGCGTGAATGCGGCATGACCAACTCCAAGGTTTTCCCACTCGAGCGTATCCGGTGCAAGGTAGTACATGACCCCTTGGTCGTCACCGAAAGCACCGCCGTTGATCGCGAAGAATCCGCCGACCGCATCGTCTGCTACAAGGCAGAACCCGTTCGACCGTCCTACGTTCCAAGCCGCTATGTTGCGAGTCAACCTGTGGTGACCTGAGCCGAGCATCCTTAGCCACCCCCGGTCTATCAAAATGCCGCCAGTGCCATACGCAATGGCGCCAAGCACAGATCGAGTGGTCACTTGAAGTTCAACAAGGATTTCGCCACTGCTTGTGGAAGGCGGCAATATTTCTACTGGGAGTTCGGCCTCCCGAGCCCATTGCTCAACGATCGCCATTGCTGGCTCTTGGACTTCCAGCAATTCATGTAGCGGACGCATTCACGTGTTCCTCAGAGTCCGGCTATGGCCGATAGCGGAAGTCTAGCCGTGTGCGTCTTCCTTCGGTCAAGAGGGGATGGCCGGCCGCTTACAAAATTCCCCGCGACTCAGCGGCGCTGGTATCGCCCAAGCCGCTGACAGGTGAAGGTGCACTGACGTCAAGGCGTTGCGATGAATTTCGCCGGCGTATCGTGCGCCCTGGGCCGGACGGGCTGTGAGGTTACAGTCGCTGCCATCGGAGGGGCAGCGATGGTCAAGATCTCGAGAATTGCGGCAATTTCTTTCTTCGCCCTCGCGTGCGCAAGTAGCACGGTGGCATTCGCGGAGTCCGAGCTTCTGCCCAGGGACATCGGGCGTGGCGTTCACATTTCGGTGCCGCGCGAATGGCATTCGCAACGTGCTCTGGTTGAAATGGAAGAGCGCATTCGATCGGTCGATGCAGGAAAGCCGGGGATTGCGGGAAAGATTGGCGAGCAGGTGAAAACCAAGGCGGTGCTGCTGGCAGTCGGGCAATTCGAGGACCGGACCTCGCCACAGATCAAAGTGACCAGCCAGCAGCCCCCGACCATTACCCGGGACTATATCGCTGGTGCTACGGACGAGTCACTGAAGGCCCTCGCCCCTCGCGTGGAAGACCATCTGAAGGAGTACGTACGTCACTTGGGCAATACGCTAATCTCGGTGACTCCAATGCGGGTCGTCATGTTTGGTGGCCAGCGTGCCCTCGCGAGCGAGTCGGTGCGGACATCGAAGTACGGAAACGTAGTTCAGCGCCAATACATCGTCGCAACGCCGACGCAGACCCTGCTCTTCACCATGGTGTTCCAAGAGGCTGAAGCGGCGACGCAGCGGCCATTGTTTCAGCGGGTGGAGCAATCCGTGCGGGTGGACTGAGGGCCCAGATCGGACGACCTTCCTCGGCTCAGTGACTCCGCAACCTGTCTCGGGTTCGCCAGGGAACGCTATCGTCTTTGTCTGAAGGGGCCAACGGAAGTCGGTGCTGCGAACATGATCCTCGTGAGCAACGCAAACAACAGCCCCGCCGATTGCCTTGCGCGCTACGAGTCTATCGGCGGCCGACCTGGGCATTTGTTCGGAGCCGCTGCAGGACGTCGCGCAAGAGCCTCTCCCAGAGTGCATTCTCCCGGCGCCTGCGTTAGGGGGCATGGAGCGGGCGGTTCATGTCGCGATCGCGCCGATCTCCACGGCGGCGTGGTGCTGGCCTGGTGCGGGTGTACTGGCGAGAATCGCGAACATGGCCCGCGCGCTGTAAGGTACTCGGCCCACTGCCCACGGAGAACATGAAAACCCGCAAGCTCCTCGAAGCCGACCTGCCAGCGTTGCTCGATCTCTACAAGCACCTTCACGCGACGGACGACCCCCTTCCCGCCCCGCTTGTCGTCGATGCGATCTGGCAGGAAATCCTGGCAAGTCGTCACCTTCACTACTTCGGTGGATTCGAGGGCGCCGAACTGGTCTCCAGCTGCAACCTGACCGTGATCCCCAACCTCACGCGCGGCTGCAGGCCCTATGGCGTGATCGAAAACGTGGTGACGCATGCGGCGTACCGCGGCAGAGGGTGCGCGAAAGCCTTGTTGGCCGAAGCGCTCGACACGGCCTGGTCCGTGGGCTGCTACAAGGTGATGCTGATGACCGGTCGCAAGGATGAGGCGACGTTGAAGTTCTACGAATCGGCCGGTTTCGATCGGCATGGAAAGCAGGCCTTCATCGCGAAGCCCCCTGCGGAGGCCGCCTAGTCTTCTCACGCAGAGTACCGGCGGCCATCGCGGATGTCCGCGACCCCACCTAGGTCAGATTCAATCCGCCATCCGACAGCAGCACTTCGCCAGTGAGGTAGTCCGAGGCAACCAGCATCGCAACAGCGTGCGCAATGTCGTCCGGGCTTGCGGCCCGATGCATGGGCGCACGCTCGCGCCACAGCGCCTGTGCGGCGGTCCAGTCGGCGGTGAGCGGCGTGTCGACCAGACCTGGTGCGACTGCGTTGACGCGAATGTCCGGCCCCAGCGACAGTGCGAGCAGGCGGGTCATGTGATTGAGCGCGGCCTTGCTGACCGCATAGGGAATGGATGCGCCCTTCGGGCGAACGCCCGCATGTGAGCTGATGTTGACGACGCAGCCCGCTCGACGGCGCAGGGCGGCGTCGCGCAAGGCCGATTCGGCCAACGTGATGAGATGGAAGGGCGCCACGACGTTGATTTCGTGGAGTTCATGCCACACCGCGGAAGTGGCGGCGGCGAGGTCCGCGTGCGGAATGACTTTGCTGATCCCGGCGTTGTTGACCAACACGTCCAACTGACCCCACGCGGCGATCGCTTCGCTGACGAGCCGCACCCTGTCTGCTTCCAGGGAAAGATCGGCTTGAACGTAGACGGCCTGCTTCATCTCGGCAGCCATTGCGCGACCTGTTTCCGCGGAACTTCGAGAGTGAAGGACCACGGCGTAGCCCGCCTGGCTCAACCTTCGCGCGATGGCGGCACCGATGCCGGAAGTGGACCCCGTGACCAACGCGACACGAAGCGTGGGATCGATTGTCGGATTGACGTTCATCTGAAAAACCTCAGTCTGGTTGCGATCGAATGCGCCGTTGTTGCCGCTCCGAACGAGCGATGAACACGGCGATGCCCAATGAGAGCAGCGACGTGGTCGACATCGCCGCGAGCAGGGCGTTGCGTGGATGGGACTCGTCGAGGAACAGCCCGGCCGCAAAGGCAGTGGCGCCGGCCCCGATGGCCGTCATGGCCGAAGCCAGGCCCAGCGCGGTGCCGGCGAAGCTCGCGTGGATCGACAGCACGCGGCTGTTGGCCGTGGGCATTGTCAATCCGTTGCCGAGTCCCACGCACACGCAGGGGCCGAAGAACGCGCGCGGATGAGCAAACCCCAGCACTGCCAACGCCACGCCCACCAGCATGCCTGCGCAGGTCAGCAGTCGCCCGGCAATGATGAACTGGATCGGCTGCCACCGCCGTCCGCAGCGCGCAACCGTGTAGCTTCCGGCGATGAAGCCCGCGGGCACCAGTCCCATGTAGGCACCCACCATCGCCGCGGAGGTTCCATAGGTCTGCATGGCGACGGCTGGCGCGCCGCCGATGAAGACGTAGAGGGTGCCGATGGAAGAGGCCATGCAGAGCCCATAGGCCCAGAGCTGTGGGGAACGAAGCAGTTGGCCGTACCCGCCGAGCTGTTTCGACATCGTCGTGAAGCGATGGTGGTGTGTTTCCGGCAGGTAACGCAAGGCCAGGCAGAGCGCCGCGGTGCCCAGGAGCACGAAGGCGGCGAAGTTCGCGCGCCAGCCCAGCCAGCTGTCGAGAACGCCGCCCACGGTGGGGCCGAGCATCGGGGCTATCGCCCAGGCGGACGAGACATAGCCGATCTGGCTGACCATCCCTTCGCCCGCCGTGTCGCGGATCGCGGCCAGCGACATGGCATATCCGGCAATGGCGCTGCCCTGCAGCAGCCTGCAGGCTAGGAACACCTCGATGCTGCGCGCGAAGAAGCATCCGATCGAGCCGATCACGAAGACGAGCAACGCGACCAGCAGCACGGGCCGGCGCCCGAACCTGTCGGACAGCGCGCCGGCGATCAGGTGCGTCAACGCGGTGACGACGGCGTAGCCGGCCACGGCGACGTTGACCGTCGCGAACTCGGCGTCGAACTCCTTCGCGATGCTCGGCAGGGAAGGAACGAACATGTTCAGCGGCAGAACGCCGAGCGCCGACAGGGCGATCAGCAGCCAGAGGGGTGGGGCGTTTCGATGATGAGGGGGCACGGGGCGACTCCTTTGCGCGCATGCCTCTTGCGGGGATGCGGTGACCTGACAACAAGAGCCATCCATCGAGGATGGGTACGTGGTGGCTCTCGTCGGGTCAACAGGAGCTGGGGTTCATCGGGCCTTTGGGGCCGATGATGGTGCGTGCGATTTGCTACGCGGCGAGTTTGTGGGCTCGGTGGCGTGGACTTTACACCAGCGCGATGAAACCGTATCGGTGTGAAGACTGATCAGCAAGCTTGAATGGTGCGCTGGCGAATGCCGAATATGCCCGAGCGCACTTCGGTGCATATCCGCCGGCCGACCTTATAGCTCGAAAGGGAGTCCGCGGGGACTACCAGTTCCACCTTGCTTCCTTCGATCGATGCAATCACGACGTGGCGCCATGGCTTCGTTGACGTGTATGTGCTGGAGACGACTCCTCGCTCGACGTAGCCATGCGCTGGGAGGGTCAGCGCGTTCAAGTGAAGCAAGATGGCTGGTCCCAGGGCCATGCCGATTCCTGCCGCGATCAAGAACGACGCCCGCCGGACGATGACCCACACGAACAATGCGTACGGCAAGCCCACGAGCAAGCCGAGGAAGAACGCTTTGGAAATGTCGTCCGTGCTCGTATCCAGAACCGCGCGCCAGACCAGCGCAGCCGTCAGGCAGGACAACGGTTCGGTCATGTTGATCCTGGCCTTGTCTGTAAAGCCCCCGTCGCCTTTCAAACGGAAATAGTCGTTCGCGAAAAGTGGTGCGACAGTGATGCAAAGAAGCGTGGCATAGGCCGTGGAGATCGCGACCCAGTAAGGGCGTGGGCGTGCCACCAACCATATGAAGATGGCAACGATCGCCAGCGCACCGTAGAACTTGACGCGTCGACCGAAAGGGCCGAGCGTGGGGTTGAGTTCGGGAAGGGCGAGGCCGCGTTTCATGGTTTTGGGGCACGGAGCAAATGTCTTGTGTGCCGAGTTTCCAGTCAGGCTAGTCCCGCCTGATCGACCGTACCAGCAGCTCGGCTGGCCACATCGAAAAGTGCCCACATCCACCGAACTTCGGGTCCGGCGCCCGCAAGATGCCAGAGACAACAACCCTCTTTCCTGACCAACGAATCAGCATCCCTTCGTCCATTGCGGGCGTTTCGTCGTCCACTTCCAGCCATAGCGTGGAACGTTCGCCGCGTTCGGCTACGGCGGTGGATTCGAGGGATCGATTCTCGAATCTCCAGGCCAGGAGTCCGATGACCTCGACCAACTCGCCACCGAAGGCCGACAGTCGTTCGAGGGTTTCGTTGACCGTGAATTTCATTCCTCGGCCGCCTTGGCCTGCTTCGTGGCGACACCTTCTTCTGTCTCCAAGCGAAAGCTCACGCCGCACTTGAGGCATTCCTTTGGGTTGAGGGCAACGTATTGGGAGGCTTCTACTTGGCACGTTATGAGCGACACACGCGTTGCCATTGGAGTCGCGCCGCAACGGGGGCACTTGTACCTGAACATCCTGACAAGCGCGTACAGCACAAGCGTGAAGGATGGAATCGCAAGGAGTTCAGGTGGCGGTTTCGGCTTGAACACATTCAACACAATCGCGGCAACGATGCTAAAGAGAAGAATCAATCCGAACGCGACAAGAATGTGCCGCCGCCGATTCCGGAAGTCTTGATATTCATCCGGCGACAGCGGACCCAGAGTGCTCAGGTCCTTGCGCGGGTGATAGCGGCGACGAATCATGACGTGACTTGTTCAACGAGAAGGCGATGCAGGTATACCAGCTTTGCGGTGAGCCCGGTCCCGCAATTGCGACGCCTTGCCGCAGCGAACGATGACCGGTGTTGCGGCGTCTACACAACGCTTCCGTTGCTGCGTCGCGATGCTGGTGTTAGCCTCCGCATCCCCAAAATTGACCCATTGCACTGCGGCTCGATGATCGACCGCATGAAAACCATGAAGCAGTTCCCGACCACCCAACACGCACCGAAGACCCGCGAAGCCGCGGCCGTCGCGCTGCGCGCCGAATTCGCAGAACTGCTTTCCTAGAGCCTTTCACACCTGGAGGCTCGGCCTCCGTGTTCCACAAGACCCGGTAGGCCTCGAGCCACCGGGTTTTTTGTTTTTCGCCTGCCCCTTTTGGAGATCCGGACATGAGCCTCGAACGAGAACGTCTTCCTTCCGCCGCATTCGCTGCCGGCGTGACGTCGTGCGTCGAATCCGTGGAGTGGTTCGTGTAGAGCTTCCAGGCCCTCGTGTGCCTGGAGGTCCATCCTTCAGGCCGAAAAGAAAGCCTGTCGGGTGGTCCACCCCGGCAGGCTTTTTTTTCGCCCGCATCGCGGGCATCGCGAGTTGGGTGCGCGCGCACCGACAACCCGCCGAGCGTTTCGCCTGGCCAGCGGATCGCATCGGCTTTTCAACGCTGAAACTGGAGAAAAATGATGAACAACAAGGTTCATGTGAATGTCGGAACCATCGGTCACGTCGACCATGGCAAGACGACCCTGACGGCTGCGCTCACCTTCGTGCAGGCCGCTCGCATCGGCGGCCGTGCGCTGTCCTATGGGCAGATCGACAACGCGAAGGAAGAGCGCGAGCGCGGCATCACGATCAATACCTCGCATGTCGAGTACGAGTCGGACAGCCGCCACTACGCGCACATCGACTGCCCCGGGCATGCCGACTACATCAAGAACATGATCACCGGCGCCTCGCAGATGGACGGCGCGATCCTGCTGGTGGACGGCACCGAAGGCGCCGCGCGGCAGACCATCGAGCATGTGCTGCTGGCGCGCCAGGTGAACGTCGGCCACATGGTGGTGTTCGTGAACAAGATGGACCTGGTGGCCGCGAGCGACCGCGCGGAGATCGAGCAACTGATCGAGATGGAGATCGGCGCGCTGCTGGCAGCGCACGGTTACGACGATGCCCGGTTCGTCTTCGGCAGCGCGCTGAAGGCCCTGGCCGCCGCCGAACGTGGCGACCTCGCAGGCGCCGACGTGCAATGCATCGTCGAGCTCGTGAACGCGCTGGACTCGCGCATTCCGGATCCGGTGCGCGACTACGCCGCGCCGTTCATGATGCCCGTCGAAGGCGTGCACACGATCACGGGCCGCGGCACCGTGATCAGCGGCCGTGTCGAGCGCGGCGTGATCCGCGTGGGCGACAGCCTGGAGATCGTCGGGCTCAGCTCGGTGGGTGACGAGAAGGTGGTCGTCACCGGCGTGCAGTCCTTCCACAAGGACGTCGCCGAGGGGCGTGCCGGCATGAACGTCGGGCTGCTGCTGCGCGGGGTCAAGCGCGACGATGTCGTGCGAGGCCAGGTGGTCGTGAAGCCCGGTGCGCTGAAGCCGTACCGGACGGGGCGTGCGCAGGTCTTCGTGCTGAGCAAGGACGAAGGCGGTCGTCATACGCCGTTCGGTTCGGGCTACCAGCCGCAGTTCTTCTTCGGCACGACCGACGTGACGGGTGTGATCCGCGTCGACACCGAAACCGGCCTGGTCGAGCCGGGCGCGCAGGCGCAGATCGGTTTCGAGCTGAACAAGCCCGTGGCGATCGAGAACGGCATGCGGTTCGCGATGCGCGAAGGCGGCAAGACCGTCGGCGCGGGGATCGTGACCGAGGTGCTGGGCTGAAAGGCTGAGGCCTGTTTTCCCCTGTCGTCCGCTTGGCGGGCGGCAGGGGTTTTTTCTGTCCAAACAGCCCTGCGTGGGCAGCGTTACCGAAAGAAAAGCAGCCGGAAGATCGGCTGAAATTCATCGCGCCGACAAGGGCGTTGGAAGGCGAAACGGCCGAAAACCTTTCAGGAGTTCGTTCCAGAAAAAGCGTTTGCGACAAAGGTTGGCACTACCCCGACGCCAGAGCAGCAGACGTCTACAACCTGAGCCATCAATGATTCCAAACTCCGCATATCTGTCACTTGATGCGGAACTGCTTGATCGCTATCCCTCTCGCAGTGCAGCGACCAGCCATGGCTCGCAGCTAGCAATGCCAATGTTGCCGCCAGAAAAGCCGGTCCTGACGGCCAGGCGTATGTACGTCGCTTGTCCAGGGTCGGTGCAAGACTGATGACAAGTGGCTCGTCATCTGTCGACTTGCCGATGAGGATGCCCTCAAATTTGCAGAGCAACTCATCAGTTGTTCCCCAATTTGATTCGAATGGTGCGGTCACCAAGCCCTCGACATGGTGGTCGAGGGAGAGCGTGAAATGGTCAGGAGCCCTCACGAATGGGGATGTGGTCATCTGAGTGCTTGCGTTTGGAGTCATCGATGAGCGTCCGCGATTGGCTGTTTCTGGTCGAGGGGCCTCGTTCGCTCGATCGGGTTGCTATAGGCTGAACTCGACATAGGTGTGATCCTCTCCGGCGAATTCCTCCTCGAGGATGGATCGGATGAGATCCCAGTCACCGCCGGCCAGGCCCGCCCCGATCTTGGGGTAGCCAATACGTTTTCCCGAGAAGCGGGATTTCACGGCGCCCATGGCCTTTCGGATCGCTTCGTAGTCCGCCTTGATGCCGGTACCTCGCCAATGAAACTGGGTGTATGCGTTGACCACATGGAATGAGCGGGTGCCACGGAGGATCTCCGCTTCGGAGAATGTTCCGAGCTTCCGCTCGTCTCCCTTCGTCGTACGGCAGTCCGCTGCGTAAGCCTCCGGGAAGCGCTGCTTGATCGAGAGAGCAATGCCCTTGCCCATCTGGCATTGGCAATTGCATCCATGAACGATGACGTCGAACTTGCCATCCAGCGCGAATTGGAGAAGATCTCCTGTGACGGTTTTCATGAGAAAAAAAGCTTGTTTCTGAGGAGCGAAGTTCGAGCATATGGGATGCAGCAGTCGCCATCGCGATGTGGATCGCTTACGCCGTTGTCGACCAGCGATAGCGGATGAACTTCATTGGCGTGCAGATGACCAGATGCGTCTCGTTCCACAGCTCTCTCGACAGAAGATAGGCGGGCCAGTCGCAATGCGGCGGTACATCGATCCGCGCAAAGCGATTCAGATACTCAGCGATACGCCACCTGTCCTCCACTCGGTAGAACGGCACGGACTCCTCGAGCGTCAGCGCTTGTGAGGCGTCGGCGGTCGACTTGACAAACGCCTTCACGTCCGGGTGTGGAAACTTCGATCGACCCGATACATCGATCTCAAGGGACTCCTCGCTGCCAGGATCGTCGAACTCGAATGGATCGATACGAAGAGAAAACATCTGGTTCGAGAAAGTGTGTATGCGGTCTGCCAACTTCTAGCCGAGCTGCTCTGCCAGCCCCACGATGATGCCCTCGGGCCCGCGAATGTAGGCGAGCCGGTACGACTCCCCGTACTGCATCTGTCCGATGATTTCGGCGCCATGGGCCTTGATGCGCGCGACGACATCGTCGAGGCCTTCGACGGCGAACATCACGCGGCGAAGACCCAGGGCGTTCACGGGCGTTGCCACGGGCCCGAACCGCACGGCCTCCGGCGTGTGGAACTTGTCGAGCTCGATGCCTTGCCCGTCGGGCGCGCGCAGCATCGCGATGGTGGATTTCACGTTGCCGAGCCCGACGAGCTTGCCGACGTCGGGCCCTTCCACCGTGGTCTGGCCCTCGAGCGCGAGGCCCAGTTCGATGAAGAACGCCTTCACGGCTTCGAGATCGTCGACGACGATCAGGACGTTGTCCATTCGCTTGATGGTCATGGCTGGGGTTCCTTTGGTCAGGGGCGCTCTTGTCCGGCGCGGTTCAGTTCGCTCAGGTAGGAGCCGGGCTTCTGCTCGATCTCGCTTTCGGGCCCCAGCACCGCGATGACGGTTCCCTTGATGTAGACCCGAAGCTCCGCCGGCACGGCGAAGAACTTCACCAGGTCCGGCCGGTCGATGGCCAGCTGATAGAGCGAGGTCTTCGTGAAGCGCGACGGATCTTGAGAACCTTCCTTGTCGTCGAGATCGGTGAACCACCAGCCCGAGTCGTTCGCGTCGTCAGGCTCCGCGCGCGTGAGCAGGATGCGCGACGCCGACTTGTAATCCACGTGCACCACGACGCTGTTCTGCAAGGAAGGAAACTCCGGCGCGACCTCCGCGACGAGGCTCTCGACGACATCCTTCTGGTTGCGCAGTTGCATCAGGGTGCTGTCCACCGAATCGATGAAGCGCACGGGGATCTGCTGCATGTCCGGCTCCGTGATCCGCAGCAAGCCGTCGTCGGTGTCCTCGAGCATCGTGTACATCCAGCCGACCTGGAGGCTCTGGCCGCCGCTGAACTTCTCTCCCTCGGCCACGCGGCTCTCGAGGAAGTGGAGGAACCAGGCGATGTCCGCCTCGGGAATGGCCTTGTTGCTCACGCGAATGCGGAACTCGGGGTGGCCGAAGCGTTGGCAACCCTGGGTCGTGTGGACGGCCTCGACCTGGGGTTCTATGGGCTTGCTCTTGCCGAGCGATGAGAAGAGGGAGCGCAGGGACATGGGAATTTTGTTCGGAGCGAATGGTGCCGGCGCGAGCGCGGCAGGCCAACGAATGAATCTCATGGTTTCCCGAGCATGGCGGCTCGGGACGCGTTCTGCATCCTAGCCGAGCTCATGGCGCGTTCGTCCTTTCGAATCTTCTTATTACCAACGACGTCGTCGTCTTTCAGGAGCATCGAGCGCTAGACTGCTGCTCCCTTTTTGCAGGAGACGACAGCATGTCCCGATTGCTCGTGCGCAGCTTCGGCGTTTCGCTCGATGGTTTCGCCGCCGGCTCCGACCAGAGCTTGCAGAACCCGCTGGGCGTTCGCGGTCCCGAACTCATGGACTGGTTCTTTCCCACGCAGGTCTGGCAGCGGATGCAAAAGGGGAGCGAGGCCAAGGGCGAAACCGGTGTCGACAACGAGATCGCCGAGCAGGGCTTCGCTTCGATGGGCGCCTGGATCCTCGGGCGCAATATGTTCGGTCCGGTGCGCGGCCCCTGGCCCGACGAGAACTGGAAAGGTTGGTGGGGCGACGAGCCGCCGTACCACGTGCCGGTCTTCGTGCTGACCCACCATGCGCGCGCGCCGCTGACGATGCAAGGCGGCACCACCTTCCACTTCGTGACCGGTGGCATCCACGAGGCACTGGCACTGGCGCGCGATGCCGCGGGCGGGCGTGACGTGCGTGTGGGTGGTGGCGTGGCGACGGTGCGCGAGTACTTGAAGGCCGGGCTGCTCGACGAACTGCACCTGGCCGTGCGGCCGGTGCTGCTGGGCAAGGGCGAGGCGTTGTTCGAGGGACTGGACTTGCCCGCGCTGGGCTATCGCTGCGAGCGGCAGGTGGTGGGGGAGCGGGCTACACACATGTTCTTGCGCAAGTCGGCTTGAGGCTGGCTGTCGGCGGGACGGGGCGACTGGGAGGACGGGCTACTTGCCGTCCGCCGCGCCGAGACGGGGCCGCAGCTCCCTGACCCTCGCATCGAGATTGGCCGGCGTGACCTGCCAGCGCCGAGGATCCTCGTACTCGAAATCCGCGCGAACCCGCCGCGTCTGCCGGTTGAATTGAAAGAGCATCTTGATAATGCCCTTGTCGCCTTTCTTGCCCTTCAGCAGCAGCCAGTCGCGATAGGCCTTCACCTCGCGCTCGATTGGGTCCTCAAGAAAGGCGGCCGCATGGGCCTGGCCCCGGGCGTCGTAGACATAGCCGTAGCTGCCATTGACGTCGCCATCCGCATCGATCGAGAAGATCGCGGAGACCTCGACCCAGTCGACCCCTTGCGGTTCGCCGCTGTTCACGATCTCGCGCGCGATGGCGCCCATCAGTTCCATGTTCTGCGAGACGGGCTGGGCGGGTGTCGGTGCGACCATGCCGAATGCGGTGATCGCCGCGGTCAGGAATTTGGCGAAGGGGAATTTCATTGCGTCGATGTTCGCTGGATGGCGCGATCAGGCGCTGTGGGGAGGCCTTGTCTCGTACTGAGGCAACGCATCGGTGATCTCGAACCACGGCGCCTTCGACCCCACGTACACATGGCACAGCGGCCGCACGCCCGGGTCGCCATCGAGCACGCCGAGCGCGACACCGTACACGGCCGGCTTCGCATCGAGCTTGCTGATGAGGCTCGAACCGCACACCGAGCAGAACCCGCGGTGGTCGCCTGGCGACGATTCGTAGAACCGCACCAGCGCCTCACCCCTGGTCCAGCGAAAGTCCTTCGCCAGGATCTTGCCGCGCGCGCGAAAGGCGGTGCCGTGCGCCTTCTGGCACATCGAGCAGTGGCAGTACAGCGGGTCCTTGATCGTGCCGTCGATCTCGATCGCTACGCCTTGGCAGAGGCAGCTTCCTTTGAGCACGGGTCATCTCCTTCGGTGTCCCCCGGGAGCATAGGGCAGCATGGGACAGGCGAGTATTTCATGCATCCGATCGGGGCGGTGGTGGCAATGGACGTGTCCGGTAAAGCCGTTTCGAAATCGAAGGCATGGGCAGTCCGCTCGCGGAGGTGTCCCCGAATGGAGCGCGGCAGAATGGCGCAATGTTGTCGACATTCATCCGGATTGCCGTCCCGTTTTTGATCAGTCTCGTCGGCACCTACCTGTCGGGGGTCTATCTGTACGCCTTGGCAAGTCACATTAAGTGGTTCGTGGCCATTCCTTTCTGGCTGTCGGGCGCGGGCATCGGCTTTGGCTGCGGAGTGCTTTTGACGCAAGGTTGCGTTCGGGCCTTGCGGTGGGGAGGCTTGATCGGCGCCGCCGGGCTGGTGCTGCCACTCGCCGCAGCCAGCGCAGGCTTCGCGATGGTCGTTCTCGCACCGTTCGTCGTGGTCTACGTTTTCATTCAGGGTGTCGCGGCACGTTTCGGCGCGAAGTACGGACTGCGGCTCAGGCCCCGGTGAGGCCCTGGACTTCAGTCCGGGGCAGACACGGTTTTCCGAGATCTCGCTGTCGGTCCGAAGGGCGCGTCCAGGCCGCTATCAAGAAGGCGGCCTGAGATTACTTGCCGCTCACTTGCACGGCAGGGTGCCTCGGCCAGCATGCGCGCGGCGCGCAGGAACGCCACCGGCCCGACCCAGCTCGGATTCCAGTCGTCTCCCACCGGCACCTGCCGCTTGTGGGCGATGACCAGCTCGCGTTTCGGAACGACCAGGATGTACTGCCCGTGCACCCCCCACGCCATGTAGGCGCCATGCAGTGGCGAGTCGGGCGGCTCCTCGAGCAGCCACCACAGGTAGCCATAGCCGAAGCCGCGTCGCGCCGTGTGCGGTGGATGCATCTGGGTGGAGGGCGTCGCTTCGCGCGTGATCTGTCCGATCCAGTCGGCCGGCACCAGTTGCTGCCCGCGCCAGTTGCCCTGGCGCAGCATCAGGTAGCCCAGACGCGCCATGTCGCGCGTGGACAGGTAGAAGGGATACGCGAGGTGTTGGGACCGCTTCGCATTGCCGGTGCGCGCGTGGCGAGCCATATCGAAGTCTTCGAGTTGCAGCGGCGCCGCCAGGTCTTGCGCAAAGGCCTGGTAGATGCCCTGGCCGGTCAGGCGTTCGAATGCCGTGCCGGCGGCGTTGAAGTCCCAGTTGTTGTAGAGGAAGTAGCTGCCGGGCGCCTGCGAGCCGCGAGGGGGCGCGGCGGCCGCATCGTCTCCGCCATTGGCGGCTGCGTGGTAGACCCCCGAACGGGCGGCGAGCAGGTCGCGCAGCCTGGCCTGCCGTTCGATGGGCAGCAGGCCCCCGATGTCATCGATGCCCAGTTCGGCCAGCGTGCGGTCGAGGTCGATGGCGCCGTTGGCGACGTACTTGCCGTACATCATCGACAGCACGCTCTTGCGCACCGAG
This sequence comes from Variovorax endophyticus, assembly GCF_025376855.1. Taxonomy (NCBI): domain Bacteria; kingdom Pseudomonadati; phylum Pseudomonadota; class Betaproteobacteria; order Burkholderiales; family Comamonadaceae; genus Variovorax; species Variovorax endophyticus. The sequence goes on along the minus strand of NZ_JAHUTH010000010.1, from coordinate 190,982 downwards.
AACACGATGCTCACGGCCTGGACCGGCCCTTCGCTGAACAGCACGCGACCGTCCTGCACGGCCATGAGCGCGGTCGTGTCGAGCGTGCGCACGTAGGTGCGGGTCGCGTCGAGGCTGCGGCGGCAGGCGCTGGCCGATGCGGGTTCGGGGGCGGTGGCCCAGGAGGCTTCGGGGAAGGTTGGCGATGCCGCGGGCGGGGCGGTCGTGCAGGCGCTGGCGAGCAGCAGGGCAAGGCCGCATGCGCACCAAGAGGTCAATCGGCGTTTGGTGTCGCTATCGGACTGCATGCGATTCGAGTCTACCGAGGTGCGATGATCGTCCTCATCCGGATGGAACACGACTGTCCGGGCGCTTGGTCTCTTGGAGACACGCATTGCCTCTTGTCCTGGCTATCTGCTTGCCACCCCACTCGATGAACATGACGGGCCTTCCCTCACTGCCGCTCGAACTTCTGGAGCGCGTGCTTCCCGGCGCGAAGCTCCTGCCGGACTCGATCCTGCAAGCTGCAGATCGCCGCGAGATCGCCTACGAATTCGTCTTGGTCACGGATTGGCCTGACCTCGATGCACCGGATGCCAAGCTCCAACTCTTCGATCTGGTGTTTGCGGGGAAGTCTTTCCCCGAGGGAGATGTTGTCGTCGTGACCGATGAGAGCTTTCGCAGTGGGCAACCGATTCAATGCCAGGGAGGCGAACTGCGTAGAACGTTGGATCGCTCACCGCAGTTCGTTTTCGACGGAGACGTCATTTTTCTCTGGCGTGAGATCGCTGCTCTGAGCGTCTTCCATCATGAGGGTGGATTCGCGCACATCGGGTGGTGAGGTGGCTTGCCTCCTTCTGTGAGGATAGGTTGGCCGGGTGAATTCCGTCCCGACATGCGGCAGTCTCCGCCGCCTGGTCGAGGTGGATTCCTAGAAAGCGGATGGTGCCCGCCTACAAGCCCGCATGGTGCGCATAACTAGAAAGGCTGAAGACAAGAAAGGTCTCCAGCCATGACCCTCGAACAAACCATCGACAAGTTCAAGCAGGTCGACGCCGCGCGCGCCGACTACCCCGGCGAGCACCTGATCGTGCTCGGCGCCGGCGTGTTGCTGCTGCTGGCCGCCGGCCGCAGCCGTTCCTTCCTCACGCGCATCGTCGCCGGGGCGGCGGGCGGTGCGTTGATCGGCCGGGCCGCGAGCGGCACCGGCGGCATCGCGAAGCTGGCGGGTGCATTGCAGTCCGGAGGCCTGGCATGGCCGCGCCGTTGATGGAATCGCTGCGCGCCGTCCGCGCGCCCAGGTACTGGGCCCTGGGGCTGGGCGTCGCCGTGCTCGCGGTGTTCCTGTTCTACCTCGCGCTCAGCAGCCTGGTGCATGAGAGCGCCGGGCGCGCGCCGCGCTTGCCGCCATCGATCATGCCGGAGCACGTGAAGGCGCCCAGGTCCACCATCGACAGCACCCAGCCGGCCGAATCGGCCCGCGCACCGGTCACGCCATCGATCGCCAAGCTGGACACCACGATGGCCAGCGCCGCAGCGACCACGAACAAGACGGTCCCGGCCTTCATCGAGGTCCAGAAGTGCGTGATGCCCGAGGGCGATGCGATCTACTCCGATGCGCCATGCCCGCAAGATGCCCAGGCCAGCACGCTGCGCCTGCCGAGCCATCCGAACGCCGCCGCACGCCTCTGAGTCGCAGCACCGATGGGGCTCAGGTCGCGGCGGGCACGCTTTCGCGCTCGATCGGCAACCACAGCGTGAACCGCGTCCCCGCGCTCCCCGACTGCCACCCGACCGATCCGCCGATGGCCTTCGCGCGCTGCTGCTGATTGCGCAATCCGCGCCCGCCGCGCTGCAGCGCCTCGGCCACGTCGAAGCCCGGCCCGTCGTCCTCGATCGTCACGCACACGAGGTCGTCGGTGGCCGCGGTGCTCACGCGCAGGGTGGTGGCGCGCGTGTGGCGCATCACGTTGGCGATGCACTCCTGCATGATGCGCAGGATGTGCAGCGCGCTGCCCGGGTCGAGCCAGGGCAGCGACGGCACGGGCTGCACCTCCCAGCGCAGCGCGATGCCGGCGCCCTCGATGCGCGGCGCGAGGCGGAATCGCAAAGTCGCGAGCAGCAGCAGCAGGTCGGGGTCGACGATCTCCATCGAGTCGATGGCGAGCTTGAGGTCGTCCATACAGCCCTTGAGCATGTCGGCGATCTCGGCCTCGCTCATGCTGCCTTGCTCCACCGAGCGGATGGCGCCGATCAGCGAGGAGCCGAGGCCGTCGTGCATGTCCTGCATGAGGCGGCGGCGCTCGGCGTTGAGCATCTGCTCGTTCTCCACCATGCGCAGCCGTTCGTAGCTCTGCTTGAGCTCGTCCTCGCGCTCGCGCAGCCGGTGCGCCAGGCCCTTGTTGAGCCGCGCGACCTCGGCGAAGGCGCCGGTGTAGCGCATGAACATGATGTACGAGAAGACGAAGAACAGGCCGATGATGGCGTAGGGCGAGGTGTAGACGCTCTCGGGGCTCAGCAGGTTGTTCTGCAGCAGGGCGTCGTAGCAGGTGAACGGGACGGCGATCATGGTCCAGGCCGCGACCAGCCGGCCTTCGGGCAGTTGCACGCGGTAGGCCTTGCGCAGGTTCACCGAGAAGATCAGCACGGCCACGGGCAGCACGACGAGGTTGAGCAGCGGGGTGAACAGGTACAGGCTGACGATCGAGCGCGAGACGTGCGGCACGGTGGCGAGGTTGCAGGCCAGCACGAGGCCGACCGTCAGCCGCGTGAGCCAGGGCGAGGGCTGGCCGTGCAGGCGCTCGAGGAACAGGTGGATGAGCAGGATCAGCCACAGCAGGCTGGCCACGGTCATCCACTCGAACCATTCGTCCGACATCGGGATGTAGCTGCCGCCCACGTAGTAGTGGAGCATGCGCAGGAAGGCCGCCGCCGAGATGGCGAAGAACAGCAGGTAGAGCGGCTCGCGGCGCTTGCCCAGCCACACGGCGAAGGCGAAGGCACCGACCGCGAGGAAGGCGGCGCTGCCCATGAACGGCAGCTGCACCTGCAGCATCTGGCGCGCCTGGTAGCGCCAGGACAGGTCGTCCTCGTGGCCCACCCACACGGTCGAGAGGCCGCTGCCGCTGTTGCGCAGCCGGTCGACGCGGATCAGCACCGAGGCCGGCGTGGGTGCCTGCGCCGCGAGGTTGAGCGGCAGCAGCAGCGGATGGTTGTAGCCGTTGTGGATCGGGCTGCCGTGCGACTGGTAGATGAGCACGCCGTCGCCGTACACCGCGATGTGGCCCAGCGTCTTCCAGCGCGGCAGATAGAGCAGCCGCGGCCGCTCCGAGGGCGGCAGCGCGCCGAGGTCGAGGCGGTACCAGTCGGTGACGGTGCGCACGCCACTGGAAGCGGTGGGCACGAGTTCGCGCTCGGCGGTGTAGGGCAGGCCGACCGGCTTCCAGCCGCCGCGCGGCAGTTCGGCGTCGACCGACAGCAGCGGCGGGGCCGTGAAGCCGGTGCCGTTGACCGACTGCAGCTCGGCCTCGGTGATGTGGATCGGGTGGTCGCCCGGCAGCACGGGCGCCGCGGCGGGGGCACGCGCGCAGCACAGCAGCAACAGCACGATCAGCGGCAGCGCGCGCCAGAAGGCCGCGATCCCCCGACCGGCTTGCTCGCCGTCGTTGTTGCCCTGTCTCATCGAACGCTTGCGCCCTGGAACTCGCTGTCGGCTCGCGGCGTGCGCCGGACGGACGCCGGCCTTTGCAGCGAGCGGCGCGCCCGCGGGCCGCCGGTTTCTCCCCGATCGAACGGCCGCGCGCACTGGCAGCCCGTTCGTTGTCCCGTCTTCGCGGGTCGACGGCAATTATCGGCGCGCCATCGCCCCCGCGGCCCTTGCCCTCACATAGAACGCGGGCCAAAGGTGTGCGCGCGCCACATTGGAATCCGGGTGCAGCCTGCCGAGACTAGCGGATGGCCATCGGTCCTCGGGCCGGCGGTCATCACCACTGGAAAAAACAGGAGACTTCATGACGATTCGCCATCTGCGCGCCGGTGCCGCCTGCGCCGTTCTCGCCCTGCTGCAACTCACGGCCTGCGGCGGCGGTGGAAGCAGCAGTGCCGGCTTCGTGGCCTTGCCCCCGCCCACGACGAGCAACCCGCCGCCCGACACGCCACCACCCGCGCAGTCCCCGGTGCTGCGCGCCACGGCCTACGGACCCGTGCAGGGCAACGACGACTCCGCGACCAACGGCACCTACAGCTGGAAGGGCGTGCCCTTCGCCAAGCCGCCGGTCGGCGCGCTGCGCTGGAAGGCGCCGGTCGACCCCGAGCCGTGGACCGCGACGAAGACCACGCAGAAGCTCGGCAACGCCTGCGCGCAGACCGGCCGGCTCTACGGCCCGGGCCAGAACAACCGCTACGACGAGACCATCGGCACCTCGATCGGCAAGACCACGGGTTCCGAGGACTGCCTCTACCTCAACATCTGGACGCCCTCGACCGCGGCCGCGACCGACAAGCTGCCCGTCATCGTGTTCGTCTACGGCGGCAGCAACATCACGGGCTACACCGGCGACCCGGTCTACGACGGCGCGGCGCTCGCGAAGGCGGCCAACGCGGTGGTGGTGTCGATCAACTACCGGCTCGGCATCCTCGGCTTCCTGGCCTCGCCGCAGCTCAAGGCCGGCGTGGACGCGAACGACGACTCGGGCAACTACGCGATCCTCGACCTGATCAAGGGCATGAAGTTCGTCAACGCGAACATCGCACGCTTCGGCGGCGACCCGGGCAACGTCACGCTGATGGGCCAGTCGGCCGGTGCGGTCAACGTCTATGCGCTGATGGTCTCGCCGCTGGTGGTCAACACCAAGCCCGCGCTGTTCCAGCGCCTGGTGCCGCTGAGCGGCGGTGTCGCCACCGCGACCACGGTGCCGAACCAGAACAACGCGCTGCTGGCGGCGCTGCTGGTGGCCGACGGCACGGTGAAGGACACGGCGGCGGCCACCGCCTACATCGCGTCGCAGAGCAACGCCGACCTCGCGGCCTACCTGCGCTCGAAGAGCGCCGACACGCTGCTGCAGACGGTGCTCAACAAGCTGGCGCCGCAGGGGCTGTCGGCCTCGAATCCGCTCAACGACGGCGTGGTGGTGCCGACCAATCCGATCGCGGCGATCAACGCGGGCGAGTTCCTCAAGGTGCCGGTGCTGGCCGGCTACACGCGCGACGAGACCAAGCTGTTCCCGCAGAACCTCGCGACCTCGCCCGCCTTCGGCGGCATCAGCGGCCGGCTGCTCGACGACCCGACGGTGTTCTCGATGGCCTACAACTACGACCCGAACGCGGCGCCGACCACCTCGCTCGAGCAGTGGATCCCGGGCCAGTACCTGCCGGTGACGACGCCGGTGACCGGCTTCAACGCGCGCACCGACCTCTACAACCAGTACTTCTTCATCGCGCTGCGCAAGCAGATCTTTCCGGTGCTCGCGGCGCAGAAGGTGCCGCTGTGGTGGTACCAGTTCAACTGGGACAAGTCGCCGGCGCCGTTCAACGACATCTTCGGCGCGGCCCACACCTTCGACCTGCCGTTCGTGTTCGGCAACTTCGGGCCCTCGCTCTATTCGAAGTTCGCCAATTCGAAGGCCAACGAGCCGGGGCGGCTGCAGTTGTCGGACGCGATGATGAAGAGCCTGGCGGCGTTCGCGCGCGGCGGCGATCCGAACAACGCGGCGCTGGGCGTGAACTGGCCGCAGTATCCGGCGATGCTGAACTTCGATGCCTCGCTGACGGCGAAGGCGATCACGGTGCAGCAGTAAGGCCGCGGCGCGCGAGCGCCCGAGCCGCCCGGGGCCGGTCCTGCCGGCCCGGGCGGCTTTTTTCTTTTCACAGGATCGGCATGCTCGCTTCCTTCAGCACCCGCAGCACGAAGTGCGACTTGCTGTGCCGGATGCCGGGGATCTTGTAGAGCTTCTCGCGCAGCAGCCGCTCGTAGTCGCGCGTGTCGCGCACCGCGATGCGGATGTAGTAGTCGTAGTCGCCCGAGACCAGGTAGGCCTCCTGGATCTCGGGGATGGTGGCCAGGGTGCGGCCGAAGTCGTAGAGCGTCTCGTCGGTGTGGCTCTCGAGCGTGACCTGCACGATCACCGAGTCCTGGTAGCCGAGCTTGGCCGGGTCGATGTCGACCGTGTAGCGCTTGATCACGCCCTGGGCCTCGAGCTTCTTGATGCGCGTCCAGCAACTGGTGGGCGAGAGGCCGACCTCGGCGCTGATGTCCTGCAGGGTCTTGCGCGAATCGAGCAGCAGAACCCGGAGGATCGCCATGTCGATCTTGTCGAAAAGTCCTTCGTCGTCTTGCGAAGATTTGCGATTGATTTTCATGTTTAAGGCCTGAATATCCAAAAATCAGAAGCAAATTCTGCCTCAAACACGGAAGAATTGACGGCATGAGACTGCTCGACCTCCCCACCGACCTCGCTTCGACGCTGAATTCCGAAAATTCTTCGGACATCGGCGCGGCCACCGACCTGCCCCTCGATGCCGCGCTCGCCATCGACACCGCGCCGCGCGTGCGCAACGGCGCCGAGGCGCTGCTCGACACGCTGGTGGCCTGCGGCGTCGACACCATCTTCGGCTACCCCGGCGGCGCCGCGCTGCCGCTGTACGACGCGCTGCACGGCGAGCCGCGGCTGCGCCACGTGCTGGTGCGCCACGAGCAGGCGGCCGTGCACGCGGCCGAGGGCTATGCGCGCACCACCGGCCGCGTGGGCGTGGTGCTGGTCACCTCGGGGCCGGGCGTGGGCAACACCATCTCGGGCCTGCTCGACGCGATCAGCGATTCGGTGCCGCTCTTGTGCATCAGCGGCCAGGTGTCGACCGCGGTGATCGGCACGCAGGCCTTCCAGGAAAGCGATGCGCTGGGCATGTCGCGCCCGGTGACCAAGTGGAACCACCAGGTGCGCAGGCCCGACGAGGTGCCGACGATGGTGCGGCGCGCGCTCGAGGTCGCCACGTCGGGCCGCCCCGGCCCGGTGCTGCTCGACGTGCCGAAGGACGTGCAGCTCGCGCTGCCGGGGCAGGGCGCGCCGGTGCCCGTGCCGCGGCCGCTGCGCACGCATCGCTCGCCGGTGCCGCCGCGCGCCTGCATGCAGCGCGCGGCCGACCTGATCTCGACCGCGCGCCGGCCGGTGCTCTATGGCGGCGGCGGCCTCATCAACGCCGGCCCCGCGGCCTGCGAGGCCTTCACGCAGCTGGTGCGGCGGCTGCATGCGCCGTGCACGCTCACGCTGATGGGGCTGGGCGCGTTCCCGGCCTCGGACCCGGCCTTCCTCGGCATGCTCGGCATGCACGGCACGCTCGAGGCCAACCTCGCGATGCACGAGGCCGACCTCGTGGTCTGCGTGGGCGCGCGCTTCGACGACCGCGTGACCGGCAAGCTCGACCGCTTCTGCCCGCATGCGCGCAAGATCCACATCGACATCGACCCGAGCAGCATCAACAAGGTGGTGCAGGTCGACGTGCCGATGGTGGGCGACTGCGCCGCCGTGCTCGAGGCGCTGCTCGCGCTCTTGCCCGAGCGTTTCGAGGCCGCGCGGCTCGCGCCCTGGTGGCAGCGCATCGAAGGCTGGCGCGCCGAGGACTGCCTGGGCTTCGCGCCGCGCGCCGACGCGATCCTGCCGCAGCGGCTCATGGCCTCGCTGCAGCAGGCGATCGCTGACACGGGGCGCGACACCATCGTCTCGACCGACGTGGGCCAGCACCAGATGTGGGCCGCGCAGTACCTGCGCTTCGACCGGCCGCGCCGCTGGCTCACCTCGGGCGGCGCCGGCACCATGGGCTACGGCCTGCCGGCGGCGATCGGCGCGCAGGTGGCGCATCCCGAGGCGCTGGCCGTGTGCGTGAGCGGCGACGCCTCGGTGCTGATGAACATCCAGGAGCTCTCGACCGCGGTGCAGCACCGCGCGGCGGTCAAGCTGGTGCTGTGCAACAACGGCTACATGGGCATGGTGCGCCAGTGGCAGGAGCTCAACCACGGCAACCGCCTGAGCCACAGCTGGAACGAGGCGCTGCCCGATTTCGTGGCGCTGGCCAAGGCCTTCGGCTGGGGCGCGCGGCGCGTGAGCGACCCGGCCGAGCTGCCCGCGGCGCTGGCCGAATGCCTGGCGAGCGAGGGGCCGTTCTTCCTCGACGTGCAGGTGGCGGCGCAGGAGAACTGCTTTCCGATGATGCCGGCCGGCGCGGCGCACAACGAGGTGATGCTGGCCAAGGACCGCTGGTACCAGCCGAAGGAGGCCTGAACCCACGATCCCCCGCTGTGCGCTATCTTCCCCAGCGCGCGCCGCTTACCCGCGGCGCGTGTTCCGCCCGCAGGCCGCTTACCGGTGGCCGAATGGGCATCTCCCGCGACTCTTACCGGAGCCTTCTCTCATGTCCCACGATCTCGCCAGCGTCTCGCTGGACGACAAGTACACATCCACCTCCGGCCGCGTCTACCTGAGCGGCATCCAGGCGCTGGTGCGCCTCATGCTCGTGCAGCGATGGCGCGACCAGGCCAACGGCCTGAACACCGCCGGCTTCGTCTCCGGCTACCGCGGCTCGCCGCTCGGCGGGCTCGACGAGGCGCTGTGGAAGGCGCAGCCGCACCTCGATGCCAACCACGTCAAGTTCCTGCCCGGCGTGAACGAGGAACTGGCGGCCACCGCCGTCTGGGGCACGCAGCAGGTGCACCTGACCGGCGAGAGCGCGGTCGATGGCGTGTTCGCCATGTGGTACGGCAAGGCGCCGGGCGTGGACCGCTGCGGCGACGTCTTCAAGCACATGAGCCACGCGGGCACCTCGCCCCATGGCGGCGTGCTGCTGGTGGCGGGCGACGACCACGGCGCCTATTCGTCGACCCTGCCGAACCAGAGCGACCACCTGTTCGCGGCCTCGATGATCCCGATGCTCTATCCGCAGAGCGTGGAGGAGTACATCGAGCTGGGCCTGCACGGCTTCGCGATGTCGCGCTTCGCGGGGCTGCCCGTGGGCTTCAAGGCGCTGGCCGACACGGTGGAATCGTCGGGCTCGATCCCGGCCGACGCGCAGAACGTGCGCACCCTGCTGCCCGAGGACTTCGTGCCGCCCGCGGGCGGCATGCATGCGCGGCTGTCGACCGACACGCTGGGCGTGCAGGCGCGCAAGCAGGAGGCGCTGATGCAGGACGCGAAGATCTACGCGGCCATCGCCTATGCGCGCGCCAACCGGCTCAACCGCGTGACCATCGACGCACCCTCGGCGCGCCTGGGCATCGTGGCCTCGGGCAAGTCGTACCGCGACGCGCTGGAGGCGCTCGAGGAGCTGGGCATCGACGCGGCCGAGGCGGCGCGCATCGGCATCCGCGTGTTCAAGGTGGCGATGCCCTGGCCGCTGGAGCCCGACTCGATCCGCGAGTTCGCCGACGGGCTCGACGAGATCCTGGTGATCGAGGAGAAGCGCCAGATCGTCGAGTACCAGCTCAAGGAGCATCTCTACAACTGGCGCGAGGACGTGCGCCCGCGCGTGATCGGCAAGTTCGACGAGCGCGGCGAATGGGGCGCCCATCCGCGCGGCCAGTGGCTGCTGCCGGCCACGGCCGACTTCTCGGTGGCGCAGATCGCGCGCGTGATCGCCGCGCGGGTGGCGCGCTTCCACACCAGCGACATGATCCGCACGCGGCTGGCGATCCTCGACGCCAAGGACGTGGTGCTCGGCAAGGCCGTGGCCACCCCGGCGCGGCCGGCCTGGTACTGCTCGGGCTGCCCGCATAACACCTCGACCAAGGTGCCCGAGGGCAGCCTGGCGCTGGCCGGCATCGGCTGCCACGTGATGGCGACCGCGATCTATCCCGAGCACAACCGCACGACCACCCACATGGGCGGCGAGGGTGCGCCCTGGCTCGGCCAGGCCTGGTTCTCGAAGCGCCACCACGTGTTCGCCAACCTCGGCGACGGCACCTACTACCACTCGGGTTCGATGGCGATCCGCGCCGCCGTGGCCGCGGGCGTGAACATCACCTACAAGATCCTCTACAACGATGCGGTGGCGATGACCGGCGGCCAGCCGGTCGACGGGCCGGTGAGCGTGCCGCGCATCGCACACCAGGTGGCGGCCGAGGGCGTGCGCCGCATCGCGCTGGTGGCCGAGGACCCGACGCGCTGGCGCGACCGCTCGCCGCTGCCGGCCGATGGCGGCGGCTTCGTCCTCACGATCCACCACCGCGACGAGATGGACGCGGTGCAGCGCACGCTGCGCGACTACGAGGGCGTGTCGGTGCTGATCTACGACCAGGTCTGCGCGGCCGAGAAGCGGCGGCGCCGCAAGAAGGGCGAGTTCCCGCAGGCCTCGCACCGCGTGTTCATCAACGAGGCCGTGTGCGAGGGCTGCGGCGACTGCGGCGAACAGTCGAACTGCACCTCGCTGCTGCCGCAGCCCACGCCCCATGGCCTCAAGCGCCGCGTCGACCAGAGCGCGTGCAATGCCGACTACTCGTGCGTCAAGGGCTTCTGCCCGAGCTTCGTGAGCGTGGAAGGCGTGAAGCCGCGGCGCATCAAGCCCGTGGCCGCGCGCGGCGCCGAGGCCGACGCGGCGCTGCCCGAGCCGCCCGTGCATGCGATCGAGGGCATGCACAACATCCTCATCACCGGCATCGGCGGCACCGGCGTCATCACCATCGGCGCGCTGATCGGCATGGCCGCGCATCTCGAGGGCCAGGCCGCGAGCGTGCTCGACATGACGGGCATGTCGCAGAAGAACGGCTCGGTCACCTCGCACGTGCGGCTGGCGCGCGACGCGGCGCAGCTCAAGGCGCAGCGCATTCCCACCGGCGAGGCCGACCTGGTGCTGGGCTGCGACATGCTGACCGCGGGCGCGCCCGACGCCATCGCCAAGATGCGCCCGGGCCGCAGCTATGCGCTGGTGAACACCTTCGAGCAGCCCACCGGCCATTTCGCGCAGGACCCCGAGTGGAGTTTCCCGGCCGGCCAGGTGCGCGCGCTGATCGAGGAGTCGGTGGCCGGCAAGGCCGACTTCATCGACGCGACGGGCCTCGCGACCCGGCTCATGGGCGATGCCATCGCGGCCAACCTGTTCCTCTTGGGCTTCGCGTTCCAGAAGGGCTATGTGCCATTGAGTTCGGCCGCGCTGCTGCGCGCGATCGAGATCAACGGCGTGGCCGTGAAGGCCAACCAGCAGGCCTTCCACTGGGGCCGGCGCGCCGCGCTCGACCTCGCGGCCGTGGCGCGCGAGGCCTCGCCCGCGCAGCCGGTGGCGCTGCAGCTGCCGCAGGGGCTCGACGCCTTGCTCGCGGACCGCACCGCCTTCCTCACGGCCTACCAGGACGCGGCCTATGCGCGGCGCTTCTCTGACTTCGTGGCGCGGGTGCGCGGCGCGGAGCAGGCGCGCGGCCGCGGCGATCGCTTCACGCGCGCGGTGGCGGCCAACCTGTTCAAGCTGATGGCCTACAAGGACGAGTACGAGGTCGCGCGCCTGTACACCGACGGCACCTTCATGAAGAAGCTGCAGCAGGAATTCGAGGGCACGCCCAGGCTGCGCTTCCATCTCGCGCCGCCGATCCTGGGCCAGCGCGATGCGCAGGGCCGGCCGGTCAAGCGCGCCTTCGGGCCGTGGATGCTGCGGGGCTTCCGCGTGCTGGCCGCGCTGCGCCGGCTGCGCGGCACGGCCTTCGATCCCTTCGGCCGCACCGAGGAACGCCGGACGGAGCGCCGCCTGATCGAGGAGTACCGCGCGGGCATCGAGGACATCCTCGCGCACTGGGACGAGGTCGATGCCGAGACGGCGCTGGCGCTCGCGAAGCTGCCCGAGCAGATCCGCGGCTACGGCCATGTGAAGGAGGCGAGCATCGCCGCCGCGCAGGTGCGTCGCGATGCGCTGCGCGCGCGGCTCGTGGCGCCGCGCGCCGAGGCGGGCGCGGTGGCGCGCGAGGCGGTGCCGGCCTGAGGGGGGAGGGCGAGGGCGATTCCGGAATCACCTGTTTTGGACAAGGTGATCCGGAATCGATAGACTCGCCCGCCATGGCCCGACCCAAAGCCTTCGACCGCAACGCCGCCCTGCAGGGCGCGATCTCCGTGTTCTGCGACCACGGCTACGACGGCACCTCGACCGAGATGCTGCTCGCCGCCATGGGCATCAGCCGCCAGAGCATGTACGACACCTTCGGCGACAAGCGCAGGCTCTACCTCGAGGCGCTGCAGCAGTACGCCGTGGGCCATGTGTCGCAGCACATCCGCGCGCTGCATGGCGCCGCCTCGCCGCGCGCGGGGCTCGAGGCCATGCTCGACGGCATGGCGACCCATTTCGGCGCGCACGGACAGCCGGGCTGCATGGGCATCGGCGCCGTCTGCGAGTTCGGCCGCGGCGATGCCGAGGTCAGCCTGCTGACCGACACCGCGGGCCGCATGCTGCAGTCGGCCATCGAGGGCCGCATCGGCGAGGCGCAGGCCGCGGGCGAGATCGATGCCGCGCTCGCACCGCGCGCGGCCGCGCAGTTCCTGATGGCCACGCTGTCGGGGCTCAAGATCTCGGGGCGCGGCGGCGCCTCGGCCGAGGACCTGCGCGACGTCGCGCGGATGGCCATGCGAAGTCTGCGTTGAGTTCGTGCGCGCACCCGGACTCGGGTGCGCTTTTTTTTCTCTATTCTGGATCGATCGATCCGTTAAAAAGGAAGTCGACATGACGAAATCCCTCTCCGGCAAGGCCGCCCTCGTGACCGGCGGCTCGCGCGGCATCGGCGCGGCCATCGTGCGGCGGCTCGCGAACGACGGCGCGGCCGTGGCCTTCACCTATGCGTCGTCGGACGCGGCGGCGCGAGCGCTCGTGGCCGAGATCGAAGGGCAGGGCGGCCGCGCGCTCGCGCTGCGCGCCGACAGTGCCGATGCACAGGCCGTGCGGCAGGCGGTCGACGCCGCGGCCGAGGCCTTCGGCGGGCTGCATCTGCTGGTGAACAACGCCGGCATCCTCGTCGGCGGCCTGGTCGAGGACTACGCGCTCGCCGACTTCGACCGCATGTTCGCGGTCAACGTGCGCTCGGCCTTCGTGGCGGTGCAGGCGGCGCTCAAGCACATGGAGCGTGGCGCGCGCATCGTCATCACGGGCAGCGTGGTGGCCGATCGCGTGGGCTTCGCGGGTTCGTCGGTCTATGCGATGACCAAGGGCGCGGTGGCCTCGATGGCGCGCGGCCTCGCGCGCGACCTCGGGCCGCGTGGCATCACGGTGAACGTGGTGCAGCCCGGGCCGACCGATACCGACATGGCGCCGAAGTCGGCCTACGGCGAGCGGCTGGAGCCGCTGATGGCGCTGGGACGCATGGGGCACGACAGCGAGATCGCGGGCATGGTGGCCTACCTCGCGGGGCCCGACGCCAGCTTCGTCACCGGCGCGGCGCTGACGGTGGACGGCGGCTACCTGGCCTGATCAGGCCGGCGGGCGGGTCGCGCGGTAGCCGCCCGGCGTGGTGCCGAAGCGGTCGCGGAAGGCGCGGCTGAAATGGCTGGGGTCGTTGAAGCCGTTGCGGAACGCGATCTCGGTCACGCTGAGCTGCACGAGCCGCTCGTTGGCCAGTTCCTCGGCCGCGCGCTCGAGGCGGCGTTCGCGCAGGTAGGTGCCGTACTGCGTCTGCTGCGTGGCGAACAGGCGGTGCACCAGCCGCTTGGAGATGCACAGCTCGCGCGCGATCGCCTCGACCGAGAGCTCGGGGTCGCAGAGGTTGGCCTCGACGTAGGCCGCGAGCCGCTGCCAGCGGTCGCGTTCCTGGCGTTTGGCCGCGCCCGCATCGCCGGCCTGCGGCGCGCCGGCCACCGCTTCGCAGTAGATGGCCGCGAGCAGCGAGACGAAGGATTGCTCCGAGAAATAGGCCAGCGCCGGATGCGGCTGCGCCTGCACCGCGAACAGGCGGTCGAGCTGCTGGCGCGCCGACTCGGCCAGCGTGGAGTCGGCCTGGGCCAGCGAAGGTTCGAAGTTGTCGCGCAGGTCGGCATAGATGCCGAAGAAGCGCCCGGCCGGCAGCCGCAGCTGTACCAGCCGGCCCGATTCGTCGAGCGCGCAGGTCGAGGGCAGCCGCGTGGTGCGGAACACGATGTCGCCCTTGCGGAAAGGCAGCCGGCGGCCGGCCTGCTCGATCGTGCCCTGGCCGTCGACCGCGATCATCGCGAGCACCTCGCCCGCGCCGTCGTGGCCGGACTGGCCCGCCGCATGGCGCACCTGCATCGGCGTGGAATCGAAGCTGACCGCGATGCCGCCGCCCACGAGCCGGCAGGCCTCGAGATTCATGCGCGGATGGCTGTGCTGCACGCTGAGTTCGCCGGGGTAGACCAGCGCGTCGAGCGTGGTCGAGTAGCCGCGCAGGTCGCCCGGGTAGAAGGGGCGCAGGTGCGGCGCGAAGCTCAGGTGCGGGGTCGGGTCGTGGTGCATGGTGGGCTGGGAGCCGGGCCGCGTGCATGGTTCGTGCCAAGGGCGGTCCGCGCCCGCAGTCTGGAGGGGGCGCCGCGGCCGCACATCGAGACTTTCCACTAGCGGGCGGGATCGGGGTCCCATCGCGTTGGCGCGCTGGATCAATGCGCGTGCGCGCAGGCGCAAGGCCCGGCGCGGCATCGCTTCCTACATTGGCGGCCATCGACCACCGATGAAGGAAAACCGCGTGAACCCCACCGTCACAGACGCCCCCTCCGCCGACGCGCCCCTGAAGCTCGACGGCCTCACCGTCGGCCACTGGAGCGATGCCGAGAAGCTCGCGCTGAGCTGCCGCATCCTCGCGAAGGAGGGCCATTCCGAAACCCTGGCCGGTCAGATCACGGTGCGCCAGCCCGACGGCAGCTTCCTCACCACGCCGCTGGCGCATGCGTTCGGCGAGATCCGCGCGGGCTCGGTGATGCGCATCGACGATTCGCTGCGCGTGCTCGAGGGCCGCGGCGTGCCCAACCCGGCCGTGCGCTTCCACCTCTGGGTGTACCGGCGCCGGCCCGACGTCCACTGCGTGATCCACACCCATCCGCCCTATGTGTCGGCGCTGTCGATGACCGGCGAGCCGCTGCAGGTCGCGCACATGGATGCAACGCCCTTCTTCGACGACTGCGCCTTCCTCGCCGAATGGCCGGGTCTGCCGATCGCCGACGTGGAGGGCGAGATCATCTCGGCCGCGCTCGGCGCCAAGCGCTGCGTGCTGCTGGCCAACCATGGCTTCCTGGCCGCCACGTCGAGCGTGGAGGAGTCGCTCTACCTCTCGGTGCTGATCGAGCGCGCCGCGCGCAACCAGCTGATCGCGCAGAGCGCCTACGGCCGGCTCAAGCTGGTCGATCCGGCGCTGGCACGCGAATCGCACGACTTCCTGCTGCAGCCCAGCATCGTGAAAGCCAGCTTCGCGATGTTCGCGCGGCAGGTCGAGGAGCACAAGGCATGAACACCATCGCCACCCCGGTGGGCGCCGCCGCGCCCGCGGCCGCCAAGCCGCAGAGCGTCTGGAAGGTCGGCGCCGCCACCATGGCCGGCACCGCGATCGAGGGCTTCGACTTCCTGGCCTACGGCACGGCGGCTGCGCTGGTCTTCAACAAGCTGTTCTTTCCGAACTTCGATCCGGTGACCGGCACGCTCGCGGCCTTCGGCACCTTCGCGAGCGGCATGCTCGCGCGGCCGATCGGCGGCATCGTGTTCGGCCACTACGGCGACCGGCTGGGCCGCAAGGCCATGCTCACGCTGAGCCTCTTGATGATGGGCATCTGCACGGTGCTGATCGGCGTGCTGCCGACCTACGAGTCGATCGGCCTCTGGGCCGCGGTGCTGCTGGTGCTGCTGCGCATCGGCCAGGGCTTGTCCTTCGGCGGCGAGCTCGGCGGGGCGATGCTGATGGCGGTCGAGCATGCGCCGCCGCGCTGGCGCTCGCTGGTCGGCAGCATGCCGCAGATGGGCGCGCCGATCGGCGTGCTGCTGTCCTCGGGCGCCTTCGCGCTGGTCACGCAGCTGCCCGAGGACGCCTTCCTGCACTGGGGCTGGCGGCTGCCGTTCCTGGCCAGCGCGCTCTTGATCGCGGTGGGCATCTTCATCCGCACGCGCATCGACGAGTCGCCCGAGTTCGAGGCCGTGAAGGCGCACCGCAAGACCGCCGCGCTGCCCGCGCGCGAAGTGGTGCTGGCGCACTGGCGGCCGCTGCTCCTGACCATCGGCGGCAAGCTGGCCGAGGTCACGCTGATCTACACCATCCTGGTGTTCTCGATCTCCCATGCGGTCACGCGGCTGGGCTTCTCGCGCGGCGATGCGCTGCATGCGCTGGTGCTCGGTTCGTCGCTGATGGTGCTGACCATCCCGCTGTTCGGCTGGCTGGCCGACCGTGTCGGCGCGCGGCGGCTCTACGTGTTCGGCGGCGCGCTGCTGGCCTTGATGGCGCTGCCGTTGTTCCAGGCCATCGGCAGCGGTTCGCTCACGGCCTACACGGCGGCGATGGTGGTGGCGCTCGCGCTCAACTACCCGCTGATGTTCGCGCCGCAGTCGAACCTGTATGCGGCGCAGTTCCCGGCCGAGCTGCGCTACTCGGGCATCTCCATCGGCATCCAGATGGCGGCCGCGCTCGGCGGCGGGCTGGCGCCGATCATCGCGGCGACGCTGGTGGCGAAGTACGGCAGCATCGTGCCGGTGGGGGCGTATGTGGCGGTGTTGGGGGCGGTGGCGGCGCTGTCGGCGTGGAAGATGCGGCCGGCGGCGAACGAGGGGTGACTCCTTCCCCAACTCCTTCCCCCTTTGGGGGAAGGTCGGGATGGGGGCACCGGGCGGCCGATGTTCGCGGGGCGATGGATGCGCCCGGTGCCCCCACCCCGGCCCTCCCCCAGCGGGGGAGGGTGAAAGTCAGGAGTGGCCGTCCACGCGCATCTGGAACAGGAAGTACGGCGGGATGCACGCGCCGAGCCCCTCGGGCTGGCCTTCGGCCTGCGCGCAGATGTAGTCGTCGCGGCAGGGCGCGGTGGCCGAGCAGCTGCGCAGGTTGCCGGGGCGCGTGTGCTTCGCGAGGCATTCGCCGAACGGGCGCTTCGCCGCCAGGCACTGGTTGAAGTCGCTGAGGATCGCGATGCCGCCGCACGTGCCGTTCGGGTCCTTGGGATCGCAGGGGCCCGAGCACATGCCGCCGGGGAAGCCGACCGAGGTCTTCTCGCAGACCGAGGCGGCGCCCTCGCAGGCGGTGCGCGGCAGCTTCTCGGCACGATCGAGCCAGGGGTTGGCCGAGGCCGTGATGCGCGTGGGTTCGCAGCGCGCGCCGACGATCGCCGGCTCGGGTCGTGTGTTCGCATCGAGCGGCTCGGCGAGCGGCCGGAAGGGATCGGGCTTCGGCGTGGTCAACGCTGCCTGCAGGTAGCGCGCACGGCGCGCGAGTTCGTCCTGCAGATGCGGCGAGTGCGGCACCGCGAGCGCATTGCCGGGCGTGAAGCTGCGCGAGGCGCCGCGGCGATCGAGGCCCAGCAGGTGGAAGCCCGCGACCGCGCGGCTCTGGTGGCAGCCCATGCAACTGAGGTCGTCGAGCCGGCGCAGCAGGGCCCGCGGTGACTGCAGCGTGCGGCTGCCGGGCACGGCCTGCCATTCGCTCTCGGCGAAGAGCTGCGCGAACGGGCGGTTGGCGAGGCGCTCGAGGCCACGCGGCGCGACCGAGATGGCCTCGGTGGCGAGGAAGCGCTCGGGGATCCTGAGCGTGGCTTCGTCGAGCGCGCGCAGGTTCTCGGGCTGGCGAAGCCATTGCTTCAGTTCCTGGCGCAGCGGCGCGCTGGCCTTGAGCTTCGCGACATCGGGCGTGTTCTCGAGCGGGCCCACGTCGTAGCGCTTCGCGGCCGCGTTCCAGCGGAAGGCACGCATCATGTATTCGGCATGGCCGCCGAGATCGGGCCGCACGGCCGAGGGCCAGCGCACGCTCTGCAGGTTCACCGTGAGTTGCGAGATGCGCGCGGGCGCGAGCCGTTGCGGCGCGAGCGGGCCGTCGGCCGACACCAGCCAGCGGCCCAGCGCCTCGTCGGCCATCGCGGCCTGCGGCGGCTGCCAGCGCTTCGCGGCCGCGGCGCAGCCGCCGTCGGCATCGGGCGCGTCGCCGCGCAGCTCGACGTTGACGGTCATCGGCAGCCGCGACTGCATCGCGCTCGTGCGGTAGGCGAGGCGGTACACGAGCCGGGTCTCGCCGCAGGCACCGTCCTGGAATGGGCGGCGGTCCATGCGGTTGGCCACGCCCACCAGTTCGAAGAAGGCATCGGGGCTCGCGAGCCAGCGTGCGTCGAACAGGCGGTGGGGATACTTCGCGATGCCGACGCCGGCCTGTTTGTCGCGGCGCTGGATGGCCGCGAGGCTGGCGCCGAGGGGCTCGGCGATGGACCGCCAGGCCTTCGAGCGCATCAGCACCTCGTTGCTCGCGATGCCGTCGGCGGCCGGCGTTTCGGCCAGCCAGTGGGCGAAGTCGGCACCGGACTTCTCGGCCGCCTGCAGCGCGGCGGGCGCGGTGACGAGCAGCAGCGGCTCGGCCGCGTGGGCGGTGGCGAAGAGGGAGGCCAGCGCGAGGCCGGCGAACAGGCGGTGGGGAAGCGGCACGCGGACCATTGTGCCGCGACGGTTCACGCGCTCGTGGCGGTCTCCAGCCGCTCGCGCATCATCCGCGCCACGGCCACGCCCTGCGGCTCGCCGAGCCGTTCGAGCGCGGCGATCACGCCGCGCCGGTCTTCCTCCGAGCGGTCCTGGTTGAGCTTGAACTTGCCCTCGAGCGATTGCACGGGAATCTCCACCGCCGCGATCATGTCGAGCCGCGGCGCGACGAAGTCGAAGGGCATGGCGTCGAAGTCCCAGCTGCCCGCGCATTCGGCGCGCAGCGGCGTGTCGTAGACCGCGACGGTGCGGCGCAGCACGGCGTGGATCGCCATGCGTTCCTCGATCACGCGCGGCGTGCCGCGCGCATGGATCGCCGTGTAGTTCCAGGTCGGGAAGGTGCTCTGTTTGACGTACCAGCTCGGTGTGACGAAGGCATGCGGGCCCTGGAAGATCACCAGCGCCTCGCGGCCCGCGCGCAGGTCCTCGAGCTGCGGGTTCTTCCGCGCGAGATGGGTGGTGAGCAGGCCCGGCTCGCCGTCTCGCGCATCGAGCAGGAAGGGCAGGTGGGTGGCACTGGCGCCGGCCGGGCCGACCGTGACCAGCGTGGCGAAGCTCCAGGCGCGCATGCCTTCGTGCAGCGTCGCGAGCTCGGCCTCTGCATAGGGCTTGGGCGTGTACATGCGGCGGCTCAGCGCGTGGCGAGGTCGCGCAGCCAGCGCACCGAATCGTCGAAGGCGCGGCCGGCCACGTCGGCGACCGAGACCGCCTCGAGGAAGCCGTGGATGGTGCCGGGGTAGAGCCTCTCGCTGACAGCCACGCCGGCCTCGCGCAGCCGCGCGGCCATCAGCCGGTTGTCGTCGTACAGCGGATCGCATTCGGTGACCACCATGCAGGCCGGCGGCAGGCCCTCGAGCCGGGCCGAGAGGCTGTGCAGGCGCGGGTCGGCGAAGTCGGCCGGCCCGCGCGCATAGAGGCCATAGAACCACAGCATCATGTGCAGCGACAGGCCGTACTCGCCCGCGCCGTAGCGCACCACCGAGTCGCGGTAGAGCTCGGTGCTGTAGGCACCGTAGTTCAGCAGCATGCCCAGCGGCAGCGCATCGCCCTCGTCGCGCAGCACCAGGCAGGCGCCGACCGAGAGGTTGGCGCCGGCCGAGTCGCCGCCGATGAAGAGCTGCGCGGGATCGATGTCGAGCGTGCCCGCATGGGCGGCCAGCCAGCGCATCACGTCCACGCATTCGTCGTGCGGCTGCGGAAAGCGCGCTTCGGGCGCGCGCGTGTAGTCGATGCCGATCACAGCGATGCCGGCGCGGCCCGCGTACTCGCGCATCACGCGGTCGTGGGTGTCGAGGCTGAACAGCACGAAGCCGCCACCGTGGATGTAGACCAGTGCACCCTGCAGCGCGCGCTGCGCGGGGTAGTGCACGCGGATGCGCACCTCGCCGTGGCGCGTGGGCACGCGGTGGTCGACGCTGCGCGCCATCTCGGGCCCGCCCCGCGTCCACGGCGCGCGCACCTTCTCGGCATTGGCGCGGCCCTCGGCGATGGGAATGGTGTGGCGCTTCGGATAGCGCGCGCCCTCGGCGCCCATGAGGCGCATGAACTCGACGATCTGCGGATCGAGCGGCGGCGGGGCGCTGGGATGCTGCCAGCTGTAGGGCAAGGGGGAGGTCACGCGAAGGCTTTCTCGGGAACGGGTTGGATGTCGATGGCGGGCTCGGCCAGCTCGTGCAGCGGCCGCGGCGTGGCCGCCAGCAGCGCCTGGGTGTAGGCATGGCGCGGCCGGTCGAACACCGCGTCGCGCGCGCCTTGCTCCACGATGCGGCCGCGCTCCATCACGATCACGCGGTCGGCGATCTGCTCGACGGCCGCGAGATCGTGGCTGATGAACAGGCAGGCGAAGCCATGCTGCTGCTGCAGGCTCTGGAACAGGCGCAGCACCTGGGCCTGGATCGTCATGTCGAGCGCGGACACCGGCTCGTCGGCCACCACGAAGGCGGGCCGGCGCACCAGCGCGCGCGCGATCGCCACGCGCTGGCGCTGGCCGCCCGAGAGCTCGTGCGGATAGCGCGCGCCCAGGCCGTCGAGGCCGACCTCGTCGAGCGTCTCGGCCACGCGCCGCAAGCGTGCCGCCGCATCGAGCTCGGGCAGGTGGCGCAGCGGCTCGGCCACGATCTCCTGCACGCGCATGCGCGGGTCGAGCGAGGAGAAGGGATCCTGGAACACGAGCTGGCAGGCCAGCCGGAAGCGGTGCAGCGCGGCGCGGCCGGCGGTGCGCACGTCCTCGCCGCGGAACAGGATCTGCCCGGCGTTCGAGGGCGCGAGCCGCAGGATGGCGCGGCCCAGCGTGGTCTTGCCCGAGCCGCTGCCGCCCACCAGCGCGACCATCTCGCCCGGGTGGATGTCGAGGTCGAGCGCATCGATGACGGGCACCGGCGGCTGGCGCTTGAAGAAGCCCAGGCGCGCGCCCGGGTAGCTCACGCCGAGGCCGCGCACCTGCAGCAGCGGCTGGCGCGTTTCGGTGGCTGTCGGCTTGGCGGCCTGGCGGCGCGGCAGCGCGTCGACCAGCTTGCGCGTGTAGGCCTGCTTCGGCGCGACCAGGATCGACGGCACCTCGCCGGTCTCGACCAGCCGGCCCTTCTCGAGCACGATCGCGCGCTGCGCATAGCGGCCCACCAGGCCGAGGTTGTGCGTGATCAGCAGCACGGCCGTGCCGTTGTCGCGCGCGAGCTCGACCATCAGGTCGAGCACCTCGCGCTGGCTCAGGGTGTCGAGCGCGGTGGTGGGCTCGTCGGCGATCAAGAGGCGCGGCTTCAGCAGCATCACGCTCGCGAGCATGATGCGCTGGCGCATGCCGCCCGAGAACTCGTGCGGATAGGCCTGCATGCATCGCTCGGGGTCGGCGATCTGCACGCGGCGCAGCATCTCGAGGCTGCGCGCGCGGATCTCGGCGGCCGACAGCCGGTGGTGCATGCGCAGGCCCTCGGCCATCTGCTCGCCGATGCGGTGCACCGGGTTGAGCGAGACCATCGGCTCCTGGAACACCATGCCGATGCCCGGGCCGCGGATCGGCCGCATGGCCTGCGCGTCGTGCCGGCTCAGGTCCTGGCCGTCGAACACGATGCGCCCGCCGGTCTGCGCGATGCCGGGCGGCAGCAACTGCAGGATGGCGCGCGCGGCCATGGTCTTGCCGCTGCCCGATTCGCCGACCACGGCGAGGAATTCGCCGGGCCGGACCTCGAACGAGAGGTCGTGCACCAGCGGCTGGGTGCCGTGGCGCAGCGCGATCCTCAGGTGCTCGACCGAAAGAACGGGAGAGGGGTTGGAAGGCGCGCTCATGACTTCTCCGTCCGCGGATCGAGCCGGTCGCGCAGCGATTCGCCCAGCAGGTTGATGCCCAGCAGCGTGAGCGCGATGCACAGGCCCGGCACCACGCACAGCCAGACGGCCGAGACCATGTAGGGCCGCGCGCTCGAGAGCATGTTGCCCCAGGTGGGTGCCGGCGGCGGTACGCCCAGGCCCAGGAAGCTCAGCGCGCTCTCCGACAGCAGCACCCAGCCGAACATGCTGGTGGCCAGCACGGCGACCGGCGCCACGCAGTTCGGCAGGATGTGGCGCCACATGGTGTAGATCTCGCCGTTGCCGATCATGCGCGAGGCCTCGACGTATTCGCGCTCGCGCAGCGAGAGCACGGTGCCGCGCACCACGCGCACCACCGAGGGCGCGTAGGCCAGGCTCAGCGCGAGCACGATGCCCCACTGGTTGGCGCCCACGATCACCATCACGGCCAGCGCCAGCAAGAGGCCCGGGAAGGCCAGCAGCGTGTCGTTGAAGGCCATCAGCACGCGGTCGGTCCAGCCGCGCACGAAGCCCGCGACCACGCCCACCACCAGCCCGATGGCGGTGGCCAGCGCGACCGTGAGCAGCGCCACCAGGCAGCTGGTGGAGGCGGCGCGCATCGCGCGGCTGGCCACGTCGCGGCCGAACTCGTCGGTGCCGAGCCAGTGCGCTATCGAGGGCGCCTGCAGCTTGGACTTGAGGTCGATGCCGACCGGGTTGTAGGGCGTCCAGACGGCTGCCACCACGGCCAGCACCAGCAGCGTGGCGATCAGCACGCCGCCCACCAGGGTATGGGTCTTGATCTTCATCACTGCACCGACACCCGCGGATCGAACAGGGGATAGCACATGTCCACGACCAGGTTGATGACCACGTAGATGCAGGCGGTGAACAGCAGGCAGCCCTGCAGCACCGGATAGTCGCGCGCGAAGATCGAATCGATCATCAGGCGGCCGAGGCCGGGCAGGGTGAACACCGTCTCGAGCACCGCGATGCCGCTGAGCAGGTGGCCGAGGATCAGCCCGATCATGGTCAGCGTGGGATTGAAGGCGTTGGGCAGCACGTGGCGGCGCAGCACCTGCGACTCGGGCACGCCCTTGGCGCGCGCATGCGTCACGTACTCGAGCCGCAGGATCTCGATGGTGCTGGCGCGCGACATGCGCGTGAGCACGCCGGTCTCGACCAGCACCAGCGTGACGATCGGCAGGATCACGTAGAGCACGCCCTGCGAGAAGCTCTCCGACAGCGGCACGTAGCCCACCACCGGCAGCCAGTGCAGGTACTGGCCGAAGAACATCAGCAGCAGCAGGCCGAGCCAGAAGCTCGGCACCGAGAGCATCAGCGTGGCCGCGCCGATGATGGCGAGGTCGGCGGGGCGGTCCTTGCGCCAGGCGGCGACCAGGCCGGCGGGCACGGCGATCAGCGAGGCCAGCGCCACCGCGACCAGCACGATGACGGCGCTGACCTGAAAGCGTTCCCAGATCAGCGGCAGCACCGGCAGGCCGTTGGTGGTCGAGACGCCGAGGTCGCCGCCCAGCGCCTGGCGCAGCCAGACCAGGTACTGCAGCGGCAGCGGCTGGTCCAGGCCCATCTGGTGGCGCATCGATTCGAGCTGGGCCGGGTCGGCCCCTTCGCCGAGCATCAGCAGCACCGGGTCGCCCGGGATCAGCCGCATCAGCGCGAAGACCGCGATGGAGACCAGCAGCAGCGTCGGGATCGTCATCGCGATCCGGCGCAGGAGGTAGGCGGGCATGAAGGCGCGGCCTCCGCTCAGCCGCCGGCGGCGGCCAGCCGCACGTTCCAGAAGCGCGGCTTGGCCGGCGCCCAGCCCTTGAAGCCGACCACGTTCCTGCGCATGGCGGTGGCGTCGCTGGCGTTGAACAGCACGATCATCGGCACGTCCTGCAGCATCTGCCTGTGCATCTCGTCGAACAGCGCCTGGCGGCGCGCCTTGTCGCGCGAGACCATGGCCTCGGCCAGACGGGTCTGCGCATAGGCGCTGTCCCAGACCTTGCGCGGCTGCGCGGCCTTGTCGCCCGACACCATCTCGTAGTTGAGCGCGGGATCGATGCGCGCCGAGTAGACGAAGGCCATGCTCTGGTACTGGCCCTTGGTGTAGCGGTCGAGCTGGGTGGCCCAGTCGAGCACCTCGAGCTCGATGTTGATGCCGGCCTCGGTGGCCATGGCCTGCACCAGCACGGCGGCCGAGTAGAGCGCCTCGTAGCGCTTGTTGGCGATCATGCGGATCGGCTGGCCGCGGTAGCCGGCCTCGGCCAGCAGCTTCTTCGCGGCGGCGATGTCGCGCTTGAAGCCGCCGGCCTGCGCCGCGTCGTAGTAGGGGCTGGTCGAGGGCACGACCGAGTTGTTGACGGCCGACAGGCCCTCGGTGACCGAGCGCGCGATCTCGGGCGTGTCGAGCGCCAGCGCCAGCGCGCGGCGGATGCGCACGTCCTTGAGCACGGGGTCGTTGGTCTGCAGCAGCAGCGCGACCATGGTCATCACGGGCGTGGTGTCCACGCGCACGTCGCTGCGCCCGCGCATCTCGATCACGTCGGAAGGGCTGGGGCTGATGAAGGCATCGATGCCGCCGCTGTAGAGCGCGGCCTTGGCCGCGGCCGAGTCGGGGATGACGACGAAGCGCAGGTTCTCGACCTCGGCCTTCTTGCCGCCCGTGAGGCCGTCGCGCGGCTCGGTGCGCGCGGTGTAGCCGTCGAAGCGGGTGAGCTCCACGTACTGGCCGCGCTTCCATTCCTTGAGCTTGTAGGGGCCGGTGCCCACCGGCTCCTTCCACTGGCCATCGGCTCCGACCGAGCTGCGGTGCAGGATGGCCGCGCCGCCGCAGTCGGGCCGCGCCATCATGGTGAGGAACAGCGCGCTCGCGCGGTCGAGCTTGAACACCACCGTCTTCGGGTTCGGCGCCTCCACCGAGAGCACCTTGGTCATGCCCTTGCCGTCGAACTCGCTGAGGCAGCGCCAGCCGCTTCCGGGCTTGAGGTAGCGCTGCCAGCTCCAGACCACGTCGTCGGCGGTGAGCGTGGCGCCGTTCTGGAACTTCACGCCGTCGCGCAGCGTGAAGGTGTAGCTCAGGCCGTCGGCCGAGGTGTCGACCTTGCTCGCGAGCATGGGGCCCACCGAGGTGTCCTCGCGCAGCGCGACCAGGCCCTCGCCGATGTGCAGCAGCACGTTGTCGGTGTTGTCGTCGCGGTTGCCGCCGGGGTCGGTGCTGCGGATGTCCGAGTTGATCTGGATGCGCAGCGTCTGGCCGGCGCCGGACGCGCCCTGGGCGAAGGCGGTGCCGGCGGCGAGGCCGAGCGCCAGCAGGGCGGCGGCGCGCGAGACGGAAGGCGGGCGGGCGGGGGGCACGGGTGGGTTCATGGCAAACACTCCTGGCGGGGGCTGGGCCGGTCGGGATCGGATCGGGAGGAACTCAGAGGGAATAGTCGGTGAAGCGGTGGGCCTTGAAGGGCGCCGGCGCGATGCGCATCTTCCGTGCCGCCGGGTCCATCACGATGGTCGCCACGGTGGCCGAGGAGGCGCCGCCCGGACCCGCGCTCGGGCTGCGGCAGACCGCGCGCGGCGCGCCGAAGCGGTCCTGCAGCGCGTCGAGCACGTCCTGCTCGGTGAGGTCGCCGGCGCGCTTGCGCAGGGCCTCGGTCACGCGGCGGTCGCGGTAGAGCGAGTCGGGCGTGGTCTCGAGGCTGCGGTCGACCACGCGCGCCAGCGCGGCCGGCGTCTTGAAGTGGTTGGCATGCACCAGCACGCCGTCCTCGGGCTGCTGCCAGAACACCTGCTCGGGGCAGGTCTCCAGGCTCACGGCCTCGCCTTCGGCATGGGTCAGGATCATGTTGTTGGAGATCGAGCGCGCGCTGCGGCAGACCACGCCGAGCGCATTGGCGTAGAGCTCGGACTGCAGGATGCCACGGCGGATCAGCGCCAGCGGCACGCCCTGCTGGCGGCCGTCGCTGTCGGCCTTGATGAAATTGCCGGTGACCGCGATGCCCGCGCTGTTGAGGCCGGCACGCGCCAGCGTGCCCGCCTCGGCGAAGGTCAGGATGGCCGGGCCCTTGGCCGGCTGGATGCGCAGCACCACGCCGAGCTCGAGGCTCTCGACACGCCAGTCCCAGTTCTGCGCGTGGATCAGCTTGCCGTCGCGCGCGGCCGAGGGCATGACCACCACGCCGGTGCAGCCGTCGGGCGGCTCGGTGGCCTCGAGCTGCTGGAAGGCATAGAGCATCTCGCTGCGCGCGTTGAGCGCCACGATGTCCTCGGCCGGCACGCCCGCGCCCTCGGCCACGCCCTCGATCTCGCGCAGCATGCCGGCGTCGAAGGCCTCGACCAGCGGCATGAAGCGGCGCGCCAGCGCGCGCGTGCGCTCCCAGTTCAGGCCCACGCGCTCGAAGGCGGCGCGGTAGGTGCGCAGGCTCAGGTCGATGCGGTCGCCGGCCGCGCGGCCGTACTGGCGGCCGCACTGGGCGGCGTCGCCCTCGATGTCGTAGAGGGGGAAGGATTCGATGTCCATGGGGTGCGGTCCTCGGGAATTCAGGCGGGCGTGTCGGTGGGCTGGGCGGTCTGGGCGATGGCCTGGCGCAGGCTGTCGACGATCTGGTCGACGTGCCGGCGCTCGAGCGTGAACGGCGGCGACAGCGCGATCGTGTCGCCGACCGAGCGCACCAGCACGCCGGCGTCGAGGCAGTGCTGCGCCACGGCCTGGGCGTGCGTGCCCGGGCCGGCGACCCAGGGCTGCAGCTCGATGCCGGCCAGCAGGCCGACGTTGCGCACGTCGATCACGCCGGGCAGGCCGCGCAGCGCGTGCAGGCCTTCCTCGAAATAGGGCGACAGCGCCGCGGCCTGGGCGATCAGGCCGTCGTGCACATAGGCGTCGAGCGTGGCCATGGCGGCCGCGCAGGCCAGCGGATGGCCCGAGTAGGTGTAGCCGTGCGAGAGCTCGACCGCGCTCACGCTGCCCTGCATGAAGGCGTCGTGCACCGCGTCGCGCATCAGCACCGCGCCCATCGGCACCGCGCCGTTGGTCAGGCCCTTGGCGGTGGTGATGAGGTCGGGCTTCACGCCGAACAGGTCGGCCGCGAAGTTGGTGCCCAGGCGGCCGAAACCGGTGATGACCTCGTCGAAGATCAGCAGCACGCCGTGCCGGTCGCAGATCTCGCGCAGGCGCTTCAGGTAGCCGCGCGGCGGCGGCAGCACACCGGTGGAGCCGGCCACCGGCTCGACGATGACGGCGGCCACGGTCGAGGCGTCGTGCAGCGAGATCAGCGCCTCGAGCGCGTCGGCCTTGTCGAGGCCGTGCGGCGGCTCGCCGCGCGAGAAGGCGTTGCGCGCCAGGTCGTGCGTGTGCGGCAGGTGGTCCACGCCGTTGAGCAGCGGCCCGAAGGTGCTGCGCTGGCGGCCGATGCCGCCGACCGAGATGCCGCCGAAGCCCACGCCGTGGTAGGCGCGCTCGCGGCCGATCAGCCGGTAGCGGCCGGCCTCGCCGCGCGCGCGGTGGTAGGCCACCGCGATCTTCAGCGCGGTGTCGACCGACTCGGAGCCCGAGTTGGTGAAGAACACGTGGTTCATGCCCCCGGGCGCCATCCCGGCGAGCCGCTCGGCCAGCGTGAAGGCGGCCGGGTGGCCGATCTGGAAGTTCGAGGCGTAGTCGAGCACGTCGATCTGCGCCTTCAGCGCGGCGCTGATGCGCGGGTTGCGGTGGCCGGCGTTCACGCACCACAGGCCGGCGATGGCGTCGAGCACGCGGCGGCCGTCGGCGAGGTCGTAGTAGAGGCCTTCGCTGCCGACGATCAGGCGCGGCGATTGCTTGAACTTGCGGTTGGGGGTGAAGGGCATCCAGAACGCGTCGAGGGACGCGGGCAGGGCGGGCGACGCCGCGGCGGCGTCGGGGGTCGAAAGGGTGTCGGCTGCGGCCACGAGGGTTTTCTCCGTTGGGACGCGACCCGGCGCTCGGGTCGTCGTGGGCCGATCTTGGAGCGTGGATTGTATTTTTGTCGCAAGATGTACATGGTTTTTTGCGGTCAAAAATACAAAGTCGGCGCGATGATCGGCGCCGATCCCGCGATTCCTCCCCGGAGAACCTTGGATGGCCGAAGCACAGATGGACACGCCCCCGGCGCCCCCTGCGTCGCAGATCGCGCCGCTCGCGCAGCGCGTGAGCCGCTACATCCTCGACCAGGCCCTGGCCGGCGGCTACGAGAACGGCCGCCACATGACCGAGGCCGATCTCGCGAGCCGGCTCGGCATCTCGCGCACGCCGGTGCGCGCCGCGCTGCGCTTCCTGCACGAGCGCGCCTTGCTGGCCCATGTGCCCAACCGCGGCTACACGCTGGTGGCCGACCGCGAGGCGCTGGGCCGCGCGTGGCGCGAGATGCCCGAGGACGAGGAGAAGACCCTCTATTACCGGCTGCTGCGCGACCGCCTCGCGGGCAAGCTGCCCACGCGCGTCAACGAGCTCGAGCTGGCGCAGGCCTACGACGCGCCGCGGCCCCTGCTGCGCACCGTGCTGACCACGCTGCTGCAGGACGGCGTGCTGCGCGGGCGCCACTACCAGCGCTGGGAGTTCACCGAGACCCTCGACTCGGTCGAGAGCGAGCGCGAGAGCTACCGCTTTCGCCTGATCGTCGAATGCGCCGCGCTGCGCGAGCCGGGTTTCCGCATCGACCCTGAGCGGCTTCTGGCCTGCCGCGAGCGCCAGCAGAGCCTGCTGGCCCAGGCCGCGCGCTACAACTGGATGGACTTCTTCGAGGCCAATGCGCAGTTCCATGAGCTGCTGGCCAGCTTCTCGGGCAACCGCTTCGTGCTCGACACCGTGCAGCAGCAGAACCGGCTGCGCCGCATGTCGGACCTCTCGGACTATCCGCTCGTGAACGTCGACCTGCTGCACAAGTCCTGCCGCGAGCACCTCGAGATCCTCGACGCGGTCGAGGACGGCGACCTGGCCCGCGCCGCCGAAGGCATGCGGCTGCACCTGAGCCGCGCCAGCGACCTGCTGGAGCGGCGGGTGATGGGCGTGCTCGGCGACTGACTGAATCCGCAACCCAACCTTCTCCTCTTTCTTCTTCTTTTCTTCATGACGCAAGACAACACAGCGCTGGCCGCCGGCTGGCGCGACGGATTCCCCACGGCCGGCGCGCCCGTCACGAGGCCGCGCGAATGCCCGGTGTTCCAGCCGCCGCACAACCGCTGGGCCTTCTCGCACCTGCGCGAGCTGCAGCCCACGCGCAGGGTGGGGCGCGGCAGCGCGCCGGTGGCCGAGCTGCCGCGCGCGATGCGGCCCGAGATCGATGCGCTGCCCTTCGCGCGCTTCGGCGACGGCGCGCCCACGACCTGGCTCGCGGCGCTCGAGGCCATCCATGCCGACGGCGCCGTGGTGCTGCATCGCGGGCGCATCGTCTACGAGCGCTACTTCGGCGCGCTCGACGCGCAGGGCGAACACATGGCGATGTCGGTCACCAAGTCGGTGGTGGGCACGCTCGGCGCCATGCTCGCGGCCGACGGCACGCTCGACGAGAACGCCTTCGTCACGCACTACATCCCCGAACTGGCCGACAGCGCCTTCGGCAGCGCGACCGTGCGCCAGGTGATGGACATGACCACGGCCATCGACTATTCGGAGGAATACGCCGACCCCGATGCCGGCGTGTGGAAGCACGCGCGCGCCGGCGAGCTGCTGCCGCGCCCGGCGGGCTACGCGGGCGCCGAGGGCTACCGGCAGTTCCTGCAGAGCGTGGGCGCGGCGCGCGACGGCACCGTGCACGGCCAGGCCTTCGCGTATCGCACCGTCAACACCGACGTGCTGGGCTGGCTGATCGCGCGCGCGGCCGGGCAATCGGTGGCGAGCCTGCTGGGCGAACTGATCTGGTCGCGCCTGGGCGCCGAGCAGGACGCCAGCTTCGCGCTCGACGGCCAGGGTGCCGAGTTCGCGGGCGGCGGCTTGTGCACCGGCCTGCGCGACCTCGCGCGCTTCGGCGAGGCGATGCGGCTGGGCGGCCATTTCAATGGCGCGCAGATCGTGCCCGAGGCCGTGGTCGCCGACATCCGCCGCGGCGCCGACCCGGCGCGCTTCGCACTCGCGGGCTACACCCGGCTGGCGGGCTGGAGCTACCGCAACATGTGGTGGGTGGCGCACGACGCGCACGGCAGCTTCACCGCGCAGGGCATCCATGGCCAGGCGCTGCACATCGATCCGGTGGCCGAGATGGTGGTGGCGCGCTTCGCCTCGCATCCGCTGGCGGCCAATGCGCACCTGCCGACTTCGATGCCGGCCTTTCGCGCGCTGGCCGCGCACCTCATGGGCGAGGGCTGATCAGCCGGCGATCAGCGCGGCATCGACCACCCGCACGCGGTGGTCGATGTAGTAGCCGCCGAACTCGGTGTAGCGCAGCACCAGGCGCGCGCAGGCGCTGCAGCGGTAGACGTCGCAGCGGTTGTACGGGAAGTGCGCGACCGAGATCGGCGCCTCGGGCGAGTCGTAGCGCGTGCCGGCCGGGTGGAATTCCTCGAACGTGGGTTCGTAGGCCTCGGGGTCGCGCAGCGTGCCGACCTGTTCCATCAGCGCCTTGGGCCAGCGTTCCTCGGTGATGCTTTCCCAGGCCCTGGCGTCCTGCAGGCGGCAGGCGCAGGTGGGGCGCGTGGGCGTGGCGGCTTCGGCGAGCCGGCGGAGGGCGGGGGTGTCGAGCAGGATCATGCGCGAAGGGAGTCTAGTGCTCGTGCCATGTCCGAGCGGCGCGCGGGCTCAAGGCGGATCGTCGAGCAGCACCGCCCCCGGTCCCGTGGCGCCCAGCTGGTCGCCGGGATTGCGCAGCGGGCAGTCGGTCATCGACAGGCAGCCGCAGCCGATGCATTCGCCGAGGTCGTCGCGCAGCCGGGTCAGCACGCGGATGCGTGCGTCGAGCTCGTCGCGCCAGTGCGCGGACAGCGCCTTCCACTGCGCGGCATTGAGGATGCGCCCCTCGGGCAGCCGCGACAGCGAGTCGCGGATGGTCTCGAGCGGAATGCCCGTGCGCTGCGCCACGCGGATCACCGCGATGTGGCGCAGCACCTCGCGCGGATAGCGGCGCTGGTTGCCCTCGCTGCGCCAGCCCTTGATCAGCCCCTTCGATTCGTAGAAGTGCACCGTCGAGACGGCGACGCCGCTGCGCCGGGCGACCTCGCCGACGGTCAGGACCTTGGCGGGCTCGGCGGGATGGTTCTCTGGCATGGCGGAAAGGCTCGGAGTCGGATCGGCGTCTTATAGGCGGTATAGACGATATAGGCGATGGGGCGCTCAGCCGCCGAGCTGCCGCCGCAGGTGGCTCGCGATCGCCGCCGCGAGCAGCCCGCCGATGATGGAGACGTGCTCGAGCGCGAAGTACAGCGACAGCGTGGCGCGCGGTTCGGGCAGCGACCAGAAGCGATGCACGATCGCGATCGTGAGTAGCAGGAACACCGAGAGCGCGCCGGCGCCCAGCCACACGGCGCGATCGACCAGCAGCAGCAGCGAGCCGGCCAGCAGCACGAAGATGGTGGCGACATTGAAGGCCCAGGCCGGCTCGAGGCCCGCCGCGCGCATCTCGCCCACCCCGCCCGCGAAGTTCAGCGCCTTGGCGAGACCCGACGCGGCAAAGACCACGGCGAGCAGTATCCGGGCGGCCAGCCACAGCAGTTGGCTTTCCAACGCGGCATCGATCCACGACCTCATCAACACAGCTCCTGATTTCGGCGGGATATTCGTTGCCGCCATGGGTTCATCGGTGAAGCTCACGCGGGTATTCGGGTGAGCGCGGCGGACTGTAAAACCTCAACCAAACTTGAGGTCAAGCGCTGTCGCCATGCAGCGGAATGGCCGGGTGCGCTACGCTCGCGCCCTGCGCGCTTGCAACCGAGAGAAGCGGCGGCGCCCAAAGACATCGAATGACACCGAACGAGAACCCAGAAAACGCCGGGCCCGGGCCCGATCCAGTGCGAGGCCCTGAAGCGGCCCAGGCGCTCGAGGCGATGCGCCTATCGGTCGCGCCAATGATGGACTGGACCGACCGCCATTGCAGGTATCTGCACCGCCTGCTGAGCCGCCACGCGCTGCTCTACACCGAGATGGTGACGACCGGCGCGCTGGTGCATGGCGACGTGCCGCGGCACCTGCGCTTCAACGCCGAGGAGCATCCGCTGGCGCTGCAGCTCGGCGGCAGCGAGCCGGCCGATCTGGCGCACTGCGCGAAGCTCGGCGAGCAATGGGGCTACGACGAGATCAACCTCAACTGCGGCTGTCCGAGCGAGCGCGTGCAGCGCGGCGCCTTCGGTGCCTGCCTGATGAACGAGCCGCAGCTGGTGGCCGACTGCGTGAAGGCGATGGTCGACGCGAGCAGCGTGCCGGTGACGGTGAAGCACCGCATCGGCATCGACAAGATCGAGAGCTACGAGTTCGTGCGCGACTTCGTGGGCCAGGTCAGCGAGTCCGGTTGCGACACCTTCATCGTGCATGCGCGCAATGCCTGGCTCAAGGGCCTGAGCCCGAAGCAGAACCGCGAGATCCCGCCGCTGCGCTACGCGCTGGTGCATCGGCTCAAGCACGACTTTCCGGCGCTGAAGTTCTCGATCAACGGCGGCATCACGCTCAATGCGCAGGTGCACGAGCACCTGCGGCTGCTCGACGGGGTGATGGTGGGACGCGAGGCGTACCACAACCCCTGGTGGCTGGCCGAATGGGACGCGGAGTTCTTCGGCGCGGCGCCCTCGGAACGCACGCGCGAGGAGGTCGAAACCCTGATGTGCGACTACATGGTGCGCGAGGCGGCCGAGCACGGCACGCCGTGGTCGAACATCGCGCGCCACATGCTGGGCCTGCGCAACGGGCTGCCGGGCGCGCGCCGCTGGCGCCAGGTGTGGAGCGACCACCGCATGAAGAGCAAATCGCCGCACGAGGTGATGGCGATCGCGCACGAGCCGGTGGCGCAGGCGGCCTGAGCCGCGCTCCCGCTTCTTTTCAGGCCGCCATCAGCGTGGCCTCGGGCACGTCCTCGATGGTGGTGCGGCGCAGCTCGCGGCGCTCGGCGATGTCGTAGCGCCGGCCGCGGTGCAGGGTGCTGCGGTTGTCCCACATCACGAGGTCGTGCACCTGCCATTCGTGGCGGTAGACGAACTCGCGCTGGGTCGCGTGCTCGAGCAGGTCAGACAGCCGCATGCGGGCCTCGGCCACGGGCCAGCCGACGATCTCGCGCGCATGCACGCCCACGAACAGCAACTTGCGCCCCGAGCCCGGGTGCGTCTGCACCAGCGGCCAGGCGGCCGGCGGGATGGTCTTCTTCTGCTCGTCGGTGTAGGCCTCGTCGCCCAGCAGGATGCGCGTGTGCAGCGCGTAGTGCTCGGCGCTCAGGCCCTCGAGCTCGGCCTTGTCGCGCTCGGGCAGGGCGTCGTAGGCGGCGCGCAGGTCGGTGAACTCGGTGTTGCCGCCCCAGCTCGGCAGCACCAGCGCATGCAGCATCGAATAGGCGGCGCGCGGGTTCTGGAACGAGCTGTCGCTGTGCCAGAGCTGGTTGGCGAAGTTCGAGAGGTTCTTCGGCGAATCGCGGCGCGCGACGTTGCCTTGCGCATCGACGTTCGAGATGTCGATCAGGCGCTCGTCCTCGAGCCGTTCGGGGCGCTTGAACACCTTCTTGAGGCCGAGGTCCAGCGGCCCGAAGGCCTTGGCGAAATCGATCTGCTGCTGGCCCGTGAGCGGCTGGCCGCGCCACACCAGCACGGCGTAGCGGTTCATCGCGGCGTTGATCTGCCTGACCTCGTCGCTCGAGAGCGGTCGGGCGATGTCGATGCCGCGCGCTTCGGCGGCGAAATGCGGATGCAGGGGGGTGAGTGCTAGGGGCATGGGAAGGGTGTCCGGATGGAAGAGGGGCTCACTCGGGCTGGATGCCCGCGTCGGCGATGACGCGCGCCCAGCGCTTCATCTCCGACTGCACGAAGGCGTCGAACTGC
The DNA here is from genome assembly GCF_025376855.1 of Variovorax endophyticus. Classification (NCBI taxonomy): domain Bacteria; kingdom Pseudomonadati; phylum Pseudomonadota; class Betaproteobacteria; order Burkholderiales; family Comamonadaceae; genus Variovorax; species Variovorax endophyticus. The sequence continues at coordinate 157,160 of NZ_JAHUTH010000010.1, read as the reverse complement.
GCGGGCGTGGAGGCGACCACCTCCATGCCCTGTTCCTCGACGCGCTTGCGCATCTCGGGGTCGAGCAGCACGCGGCGCGTGTCCGACTGGATCTTCTCGATGACGGCCGGCGGCGTGCCGTGCGGCGCGATGAAGCCCAGCAGCGCGTTGACGTGGAAGCCGGGCAGGGTCTGCGCGACGGTCGGATAGCTGAAGCCGGGCACCGGCTTGTCGCCGAGGGTGGCGATCAGCTTCATGCGGCCGGCCTTCACGAAGGGCAGCACCGAGAGGAAGGGGTCGACCACGAGGTCGATGCGACCGCCCATGAGTTCGGTATGCGCGGGCGAGCTGCCCTTGAAGGGCGCGTGCAGCATGTCGAAGCCCGCCTCGCGCTTGAGCAGCTCGGCCCCCAGGTGGGTGGTGCTGCCGGCCCCGGGCGTGCCGTAGGTCAGCTTGCCCGGATTCTTCTTCGCATAGGCGATCAGCTCGGCCAGCGTGTTGAAGGGCGCGTCGGGCCGGGCCACGATGGCCAGCTGCAGGTTGGCGATCTGCGTGATGCCCGCGATGTCCTTGAGCGTGTCGTAGGGCAGCGTCTTGCGCAGCGAGGGATTCACCGCGAACGAGGAATTCACCATGCCGATGGTCAGCCCGTCGGGCGGGGCCTTGGCGACGAAGTCGGCACCGATGGCGGTGCCGGCGCCGGGCTTGTAGTCGACGATGACCGGCTGGCCCCAGCCCTCCTGCAGCTTCATGGCGATGAGCCGGCCGACGGTGTCGGTCGGCCCGCCGGGGGCGAACGGCACGATGAGCTTCACCGGTCCCTTGGGGAATGCGGCCGGCGCGGCGGCCCGCGCGAAACCCGGAAGGCCGGCGCCGGCCAGCAGGCCGAGGCCGGTGCCAAGAAGGTCGCGGCGGCGCGGCGACGGCGGGGAGAAGTGGGGGTTTTGTCTCGTCATCTCATTATTTTGAAACTGTGTTCCGAAATAATGATCTCCCAAAGTTCTCGCGTCAACCCGTTTTTGCTGAAAAATGGCAACAAAGATCAATCAGGGAAGCAAAGGTTTCTAAAAATGAATGACGCGATTGGCGGCAGGGAAGAGGTGAGCGCGCTCGCCAGGGGACTGGCCCTGCTGAAGGTGATCGGGATGGCGGCGGCGCCGATGGGCAATCGCGAACTGGCGGATGCGACGGGCATTCCCAAGGCGACGGTGTCGCGGCTCACGGCCACCCTGGTCGGGGCGGGCTACCTGCGGCAGTCGCAGGACAGCGAGCGTTTCAGCCTGGGGCCGGCGCTGCTCGACATGAGCAGCCGCTACCTGCGGCACTTCGACCTGCGCACGGTGGCGCGCCCGCATCTCTCGGCGCTGTCGGACTTCGCGGGCGCGAGCGTGCACATGGGCGTGCGCGACGAGCTCGACATGCTGATCATCGATTCGCTGCGCCCGCGCTCGGTGATGATCAGCTCGCGCATCGAGGTCGGTTCGCGCATGACGATCGCCACCTCGGCCGCCGGACGGGCCTACCTGGCCTCGCTCGCGGCGCCCGAGCAGGAGGCGCTGCTGGCGCAGATCCGGCAGGAAAGCGGTGAGAACTGGCCGCGCATCGAGCCGGGGCTGATCGCCAGCATCGAGGAGTACGCGCGCGTGGGCTACTGCGGCTCGTTCGGCGAATGGCATCCGCACATCCACGCGCTGGGTTTCGCGCTGCGCGGCCCGCGCGGCGAGCGCTACGCGGTGAGCTGCGGCGGCCCGGCCTACCTGCTGCCCAAGGACACCATGCTCGCGCGCGTGGCGCCGCGGCTGCTCGAGACGGCGCAGCGCATCGCGGCCGAGGCGGGCACGGTCGATCTCGATTGAGTGAAGAGAAGCGGGCCGCCGCGCGGCCCCGTGGCGAACGCTAGGCCGCCGCTTCCAGCCCGTTGCTGAAGTGCTCGCGCATGCGCGCCATGGCGGCCTCGCCGTCGCGCGCCTCGATCGCGGCCATCACCGAGCGGTGCTCGGCCAGCGATTCCCCGATCCGCCCGGCCTTGAGCAGCGAGTTGTGGCGGTTGAGCTTCATCACCTTGCGCAGGTCGGCCACCATCTGGTCGCGCCACTTGTTGTTGGCGATCGCCAGCAGGCGCATGTGGAAGCGCTCGTTGACCGCGAAGAAGTGCTCGCGGTCTTCCGGTGCGGCCGCGGCTTCGAGCTCGGCATGCAGCGCGCGCAGTTCGGCGAGCTGGGCCTCGGTGGCGCGCTCGGCCACCACGCCGGCGGCATCGCTCTCGAGCAACGAGAGCAGGTGGTAGACGTCGGCCAGGTCCTGCTCCGACACCTCGGTCACATAGGCGCCACGGCGCACCTTCATCGTCACCAGGCCCTCGGCGGCCAGCACCTTCAGCGCCTCGCGCAGCGGCGTGCGGCTGATGCCGTACTCCTCGGCGAGCTTGAGTTCGTCGATCCAGCTGCCCGGTTCGAGCTCGCGGCGGAAGATCCGCTGGCGCAGCAGCTCGGCCACCTCTTCGTAGAGGGCGCGCGGGGTGAGGGTGACGGCGGACATGGGCGGGACTGTACTTCAAAAATCGCGTTTGAATTAATAATTATGGATCGGTTAGACTCGCGGCCGGCCTGCAAATCCCTGCGCGCCACCAGCGATTCCAGCGAATCCTTTCCTCCAGCAGCACACCCCTGCACGACACACTGCGAAGCGGCGCCTCCATGAGCAGCAAACCCGAACCCTCCTTCAAGCCCGCCACTCTCGAGGCCTGGGCCAAGGCCGCCGCAAAGTCGGCCCCCGGCGGCGACGTCGCCGCGCTGAACTGGATCACGCCCGACGGCATCAGCGTCAAGCCGCTGTACACCGCGGCCGACCTGCAGGGCCTGAAGTACACCGACACGCTGCCGGGCTTCGAGCCCTACCTGCGCGGCCCGCAGGCCACGATGTACGCGGTGCGTCCGTGGACCATCCGCCAGTACGCCGGCTTCTCGACCGCCGAGGAATCGAACGCCTTCTACCGCAAGGCGCTGGCTGCCGGCGGACAGGGCGTGAGCGTGGCCTTCGACCTCGCCACCCACCGCGGCTACGACAGCGACCATCCGCGCGTGACCGGCGACGTGGGCAAGGCCGGCGTGGCGATCGATTCGGTCGAGGACATGAAGATCCTGTTCGACCAGATCCCGCTCGACAAGGTCAGCGTGTCGATGACCATGAACGGCGCGGTGCTGCCGGTGCTCGCGGGCTACGTGGTCGCAGCGGAAGAACAGGGCGTGGCGCAGGACCAGCTCAGCGGAACCATCCAGAACGACATCCTCAAGGAGTTCATGGTCCGCAACACCTACATCTTCCCGCCCGCGCCGAGCATGCGGATCATCGGCGACATCATCGAGTACACGGCGCAGAACATGCCGAAGTTCAACTCGATCTCGATCAGCGGCTACCACATGCAGGAAGCCGGCGCCAACCAGGCGCTGGAGCTGGCCTTCACGCTGGCCGACGGCAAGGAGTACGTGAAGACCGCGCTGGCCAAGGGCCTCGACGTCGACGGCTTCGCCGGGCGCCTGAGCTTCTTCTGGGCCATCGGCATGAACTTCTACCTCGAGGTGGCCAAGATGCGCGCGGCGCGCCTGCTGTGGTGCCGGATCATGAAGGAGTTCGAACCGAAGAACCCCAAGAGCCTGATGCTGCGCACCCACTGCCAGACCTCGGGCTGGAGCCTGACCGAGCAGGACCCCTACAACAACGTGGTGCGCACCACCATCGAGGCGATGGCCGCGGTGTTCGGCGGCACGCAGAGCCTGCACACCAACGCGCTCGACGAAGCCATCGCGCTGCCGACCGAGTTCAGCGCCCGCATCGCGCGCAACACGCAGCTCATCATCCAGGAAGAGACGCACATCACGAACGTGATCGACCCCTGGGCCGGCAGCTACATGATGGAGAAGCTCACGCAGGACATGGCCGACGCGGCCTGGACCATCATCGAGGAGGTCGAGGCCATGGGCGGCATGACCAAGGCGGTGGACAGCGGCTGGGCCAAGCTCAAGATCGAGGCCGCGGCCGCCGAGAAGCAGGCGCGCATCGATTCGGGCAAGGACGTGATCGTCGGCGTCAACAAGTACAAGCTCAAGAACGAGGACGCGATCGAGAGCCTCTCGATCGACAACGTGAAGGTGCGCGACCAGCAGGTGGCGCGGCTGCAGAAGATCCGCGCCGCGCGCGACGGCGCCAAGGTGCAGGCAGCGCTCGACGCGCTCACCGAGGCGGCCGAGAACGGCAGCGGCAACCTGCTGGCGCTGAGCATCGACGCGGTGCGTCTGCGCGCCACCGTCGGCGAGATCTCCGACGCGCTCGAGAAGTCCTTCGGCCGCCACCGCGCCGACACCCAGAAGGTGACCGGCGTCTACGCCGCCGCCTACGACTCCGCCGAGGGCTGGGAGAACCTCAAGACCGAGATCAACGCCTTCGCCGAGGAGCAGGGCCGCCGTCCGCGCGTGATGATCTCCAAGCTGGGCCAGGACGGCCACGACCGCGGCGCCAAGGTGGTGGCCACGGCCTTCGCCGACCTGGGCTTCGACGTCGACATGGGTCCGCTGTTCCAGACGCCCGAGGAGTGCGCGCGCCAGGCGATCGAGAACGACGTGCATGCGGTGGGCGTGAGCACGCTCGCGGCCGGCCACAAGACGCTGGTGCCCGCGATCATCGCGGAGCTGCGCAAGCAGGGCGCGGACGACATCATCGTGTTCGTCGGCGGCGTGATCCCGCGCCAGGACTACGACTTTCTCTACGAGGCCGGCGTGAAGGGCATCTACGGACCGGGCACGCCGATCCCGGCGAGCGCGAAGGACGTGCTGGAGCAGATCCGCGCGGCGGTCGCGGCCTGACGAGAGCGGACGTGGGCGATCTCCTGTCGCGGCTGTCGCTGCAGCCCGTGGAATCCAGCGATTTCGAGGACATGCTGGCGCTGCGCATCGACGCGATGCGCCCGAGCCTCGAGCGTGTCGGCCGCTTCGACCTCGCGCGTTCGCGAGAGCGGCTCAGCGCCGGCTTCGTGATCCCGTTCATGCACCACATCGTGCTCGACGGCGACGGGCGCATCGGCTTCGTCACGCTCAAGCCCGAGGGTGCCGATGCGCTGCGGCTCGACCACCTGTACCTGCGCACCGGCTTCCAGGGCCTGGGCATCGGCGAATGGGTGATGCGCTGGGCCAAGGCGCAGGCGCGCGCGCAGCAGCGCGACATCAAGCTCACGGCGCTGGTGGAGAGCGATGCCAACCGCTTCTACCTGCGGCACGGCTTCGTGCTCGAGGGCGAGGAGGGCGTCGACCTGCACTACCGCTGGCGCCTGGCCGTGGAGGCCGCGTGCTGAACACGGCGCAGGCGCTTGAGCGCGCGATCGCCGAGACGGACGGCATGGCGCAGCGCCGCGCCATCGCCAAGGCCATCACGCTGCTCGAATCCACCCGCGCCGACCACCGCGCGCAGGCCGACGAGCTGCTCACCGCGCTGCTGCCGCGCACCGGCAACTCGTTCCGGCTCGGCATCTCGGGCGTGCCGGGAGTCGGCAAGTCGACCTTCATCGAGACCCTGGGCCTGCTGCTGATCGACAAGGGCCACCGCGTCGCGGTGCTCACCATCGACCCCTCGTCCACCGTCTCGGGCGGCTCCATCCTCGGCGACAAGACACGCATGGAGCGGCTCTCGGTGCACGAGCGCGCCTACATCCGTCCGAGCCCCTCGAGCGGCACGCTCGGCGGCGTGGCCGAGAAGACGCGCGAGGCGATGCTGGTGTGCGAGGCCGCGGGCTACGACGTGGTGATCGTCGAGACCGTGGGCGTGGGCCAGAGCGAGACCGCGGTATCGGGCATGACCGACATGTTCGTGCTGATGCAGCTGCCCAACGCCGGCGACGACCTGCAGGCGATCAAGAAGGGCGTGATGGAGATCGCCGACCTGGTCGTCATCAACAAGGCCGACATCGACAAGGACGCCGCCACGCGCGCACAGGCGCAGATCACCTCGGCGCTGCGGCTGTTCGGCCACCAGGGCAACCCCGACCACGCGGCCGCGGCGCACGACGCGCACAGCGGCGCGCAGGTGCGCTTCTGGCGGCCGGCGGTGCTGCAGCTCAGTGCGCTCGCGGGCACCGGCGTCGATGCCTTCTGGGCTGCCGTGCTCGAGTTCCGCGCGCTGCAGACCGCCAACGGCCGGCTCGCCACGCGCCGGGAGAAACAGGCCACCGCGTGGATGTGGGAGCGCATCGACGCGGGGCTCAAGCAGGCCTTCAGGCAGCACCCGCAGGTGCGCGAGCTGCTGCCGCGGCTCACGCGGCAGGTGGCGCAGGGCAGCCTGCCGGCGTCCACCGCGGCGCGCCAGCTGCTCGCCGCGGCGGCCGTCGCGGCGCCGGCACCATGACTTTCAACGATATCCAGGACCACCGCTTCGAAAGCACACCATGCAAGAACTGATCGACGAACTCGAAAAGCGCCGCGCGCAGGCCCGCCTCGGTGGCGGCCAGAAGCGCATCGACGCGCAGCACGCCAAGGGCAAGCTCACGGCGCGCGAACGCCTCGAACTGCTGCTGGACGACGGCACCTTCGAGGAATGGGACATGTTCGTCGAGCACCGCTCGACCGACTTCGGCATGGCCGACAACAAGATCCCGGGCGACGGCGTGGTCACGGGCTACGGCATGATCAACGGCCGCCTGGTGTTCGTCTTCAGCCAGGACTTCACCGTCTTCGGCGGCGCGCTCAGCGAAGCGCATGCCGAGAAGATCTGCAAGGTGATGGACCAGGCGATGAAGGTCGGCGCCCCGGTGATCGGCCTCAACGACTCGGGCGGCGCGCGCATCCAGGAGGGCGTGGCCTCGCTCGGCGGCTATGCCGACGTGTTCCAGCGCAACGTGATGGCCTCGGGCGTGGTGCCGCAGATCAGCATGATCATGGGCCCGTGCGCGGGCGGCGCGGTGTACTCGCCCGCCATGACCGACTTCATCTTCATGGTGAAGGACTCGAGCTACATGTTCGTCACCGGCCCCGAGGTGGTGAAGACCGTGACGCACGAGAGCGTGACGGCCGAGGAACTGGGCGGCGCCGTGACTCACACCACGCGCAGCGGCGTGGCCGACATGGCGTTCGAGAACGACGTCGAGGCGCTGATGATGCTGCGCCGCCTCTACAACTACCTGCCGCTGAACAACCGCGAGAAGCCGCCGGTGCGCCTGGGCAACAACGGCCAGGGCGACCCGGCCGACCGGCCCGACTATTCGCTCGACACGCTGGTGCCCGAGAACGCGAACAAGCCCTACGACATGAAGGAGCTGATCTTCAAGGTCGCGGACGACGGCGATTTCTTCGAGCTGCAGCCCGACTACGCGAAGAACATCGTCATCGGCTTCGCGCGCATGGAAGGCCAGACCGTGGGCATCGTCGCCAACCAGCCGCTGGTGCTGGCGGGCTGCCTCGACATCAAGAGCAGCATCAAGGCCGCGCGCTTCGTGCGTTTCTGCGATGCCTTCAACATCCCGGTCGTGACCTTCGTCGACGTGCCCGGCTTCATGCCCGGCACCGGCCAGGAGTACGGCGGCATCATCAAGCACGGCGCCAAGCTGCTCTACGCCTATGCCGAGTGCACGGTGCCGAAGATCACCGTCATCACGCGCAAGGCCTACGGCGGCGCCTACGACGTGATGGCCTCCAAGCACCTGCGCGGCGACGTCAACCTGGCCTGGCCGCGCGCCGAGATCGCTGTGATGGGCGCCAAGGGCGCGGTCGAGATCATCTTCCGCGAGGACAAGAACGACCCGGCCAAGCTCGCGGCGCGCGAGGCCGAGTACAAGGCCCGCTTCGCCAACCCCTACGTGGCGGGCGCGCGCGGCTACATCGACGACGTGATCCTGCCGCACGAGACGCGCAAGCGCATCTGCCGCTCGCTGGTGATGCTGCGCGAGAAGAAGCTCGAGAACCCGTGGCGCAAGCACGGCAACATTCCGCTTTGAGCGGCACGGAGAAGAACATGTTCAAGAAGATCCTGATTGCCAATCGCGGCGAGATCGCCTGCCGTGTGATCCAGACCGCCAAGAAGATGGGCATCCTCACGGTCGCTGTCTATTCCGACGCCGACAAGGAAGCCCGCCACGTCGAGCTGGCCGACGAGGCCGTGCACATCGGTGCCGCGCCCAGCCGCGAGAGCTACCTGCTGGCCGACCGCATCATCGAGGCCTGCAAGAAGACCGGCGCCGAGGCCGTGCATCCAGGCTACGGCTTCCTGTCGGAGAACGAAAGCTTCGCGAAGAGGGTCGAGGAAGAGGGCATCGCCTTCATCGGCCCCAAGCACTACTCGATCGCGGCCATGGGCGACAAGATCGCCTCGAAGAAGCTCGCCAACGAGGCCAAGGTCAACACCATCCCGGGCTGGAACGACGCCATCGAGACGGCAGAGCGCGCGGTCGAGATCGCGAAGGACATCGGCTACCCGGTGATGATCAAGGCCTCGGCCGGCGGCGGCGGCAAGGGCCTGCGCGTGGCCTTCAACGACAAGGAGGCCTTCGAGGGCTTCACCTCCTGCCGCAACGAGGCGCGCAACAGCTTCGGCGACGATCGTGTGTTCATCGAGAAGTTCGTCGAGGAGCCGCGGCACATCGAGATCCAGGTGCTCGGCGATTCGCACGGCCACGTGATCTACCTCAACGAGCGCGAATGCTCGATCCAGCGCCGGCACCAGAAGGTGATCGAGGAGGCGCCGTCGCCCTTCATCAGCGACGCCACGCGCAAGGCGATGGGCGAGCAGGCGGTGGCGCTGGCCAAGGCCGTGAACTACCAGAGCGCGGGCACGGTGGAGTTCGTGGTCGGCAAGGACCAGAGCTTCTACTTCCTCGAGATGAACACCCGGCTGCAGGTGGAGCATCCGGTGACCGAGTGCATCACGGGCCTCGACCTGGTGGAGCTGATGATCCGCGTGGCGGCCGGCGAGGCGCTGCCGCTGACGCAGGAGCAGGTCAAGCGCGATGGCTGGGCCATCGAGTGCCGCATCAACGCCGAGGACCCGTTCCGCAACTTCCTGCCCTCGACCGGCCGGCTGGTGAAGTTCCAGCCGCCGGCCGAGACCATGTTCGCGAGCGACACCGAGCACCTGCAGGGCGTGCGCGTGGACACCGGCGTGTACGAGGGCGGCGAGATCCCGATGTACTACGACTCGATGATCGCCAAGCTCATCGTGCACGGCAAGGACCGCAACCACGCGATCGCGCGCATGCGCGAGGCGCTCAACGGCTTCGTGATCCGCGGCATCAGCAGCAACATCCCGTTCCAGGCGGCGCTGCTCGCGCATCCGAAGTTCGTGGCCGGCGACTTCAACACCGGCTTCATCGCCGAGAACTACGGCAAGGGCTTCCATGCCGAGGACGTGCCGCACAGCGAGCCCGATTTCCTGGTCGCGCTGGCCGCCTACGTGCACCGCCGCTACCGCGCGCGTGCCTCGGGCATCAGCGGCCAGCTCGAAGGCCACGGCGTGAAGGTGGGCGAGCAATTCGTGGTGGTCGAACTCGGCGCGCAGGGCGAGCACGTGCACCACCCGGTGACCGTGAGCGACTTCCACGGCAAGACCGGCGCGAGCGCGGTCACGGTCAACGGCAAGACCTACAAGATCGACAGCAGCCTCGCGCTGGGCGCGGTGCGGGTGCAGGGCATCGTCAACGACAAGCCCTTCGTCGCGCAGGTGGAGCGCGGCGCCGGCAAGAATCCGCTGGCGCTGCGGGTGTCGAACGACGGCCGCCAGATCGAGGCCATGGTGCTGTCGCCGCTGGGCGCGCGCTTGCTCGCGCTGATGCCGCACAAGGCACCGCCGGACCTCAGCAAGTTCCTGATGTCGCCGATGCCGGGCCTGCTGGTCGAGGTGGCGGTGCAGCCGGGCCAGCAGGTGCAGGCCGGCGAGAAGCTCGCGGTGATCGAGGCGATGAAGATGGAGAACGTGCTGTTCGCCGCGCAGGACGGCGTGGTCGGCAAGATCTCCGCGGCCAAGGGCGAGTCGCTCGCGGTCGACCAGATCATCCTGGAGTTCAACTGATGGGAGCCAGCGACCTGCAGGCGGTGGTGCTGCACCGGCCCGCGAAGCCGGCGCCGGCGCCCGAGGGCCGCTGGTCGGTCGAGGCGATCCAGGCGCTGCTCGACAAGCCGCTGATGGAACTGCTGTTCGAGGCCCAGACGGTGCACCGCCAGCACTTTCCCGCGGGCGACATCGAGCTGGCCACGCTGCTGTCGGTGAAGACCGGCGGCTGCCCCGAGAACTGCGGCTACTGCCCGCAGTCGGCCGAGTTCGACACCGGCGTGAAGGCGCAGAAGCTGATGGAGGTCGACGAGGTGCTGCGCGCCGCGCAGGCGGCCAAGGACGCGGGCGCCACGCGCTTCTGCATGGGCGCGGCCTGGCGCGCGCCCAAGGACCGCGACGTCGAGAAGGTGGCGGTGCTGGTCGAGGCCGTGAAGGGCCTGGGCCTGCAGACCTGCGCCACGCTCGGCATGCTCGAGCCGCACCATGCACGGCAGCTCAAGGCCGCCGGCCTCGACTACTACAACCACAACCTCGACACCGCGCCCGAGTACTACACCGACATCGTCGATACCCGCAGCTACCAGGACCGGCTCGACACGCTGGCCCATGTGCGCAGCGCCGGCATCAGCGTGTGCTGCGGCGGCATCGTGGGCATGGGCGAGGCGCCGGTGCACCGCGCGGGGCTGATCGCGCAGCTCGCCAACCTCGATCCGTACCCCGAGTCGGTGCCGATCAACAGCCTGGTGCGCGTGCCCGGCACGCCGCTGGCCGACTCGGAACCGATCGATCCCTTCGACTTCGTGCGCATGATCGCGGTCGCGCGCATCACCATGCCGACCGCGCGCGTGCGCCTGTCGGCCGGCCGCCAGCAGATGGGCGAGGCGGTGCAGGCGCTGTGCTTCATGGCCGGCGCGAATTCGATCTTCTACGGCGACAAGCTGCTGGTCACGGGCAATCCCGACGTCGAGGCCGACGTGCAGCTGCTGCGCAAGCTGGGGCTGCGCTCGCACCGCACCTCGACCGAAACGAACCCGGAGTCCTGCCAATGACGAGCGCCATCCAACGTCCCTTCCGCGTGCTGGGCATCCAGCAGATCGCGATCGGCGGTCCCGACAAGACCCGGCTGCAGAAGCTCTGGGTCGACATGCTGGGGCTCGAGGTCACGGGCACCTTCCGAAGCGAGCGCGAGAACGTCGACGAGGACATCTGCGCGATCGGCACCGGCCCGTTCAAGGTCGAGGTCGACCTGATGCAGCCGCTCGATCCCGAGAAGAAGCCCGCGGTGCATGCCACGCCGCTCAATCACGTGGGCCTGTGGATCGACGACCTGCCGACGGCCGTGGAATGGCTGACCTCGCAAGGCGTGCGCTTCGCGCCCGGCGGCATCCGCAAGGGCGCGGCGGGCTTCGACATCTGCTTTTTGCATCCGAAGGCGAACGACGAGTTCCCGATCGCGGGCGAGGGCGTGCTCATCGAGATGGTGCAGGCGCCGCCCGAGGTGGTGAAGGCCTTCGACGCGCTCGCCGGGCGCTGAGGCCGGGCGCTTCAGGCGTTCACGACCTTGCGGATGGGCGGCTTCACGTCCGAGCGGTGCGGCGGCAGCATCGGCTGGTGCTCGCGCGCCGGGTTCAGGATGATCGAGGTCGCGGTCTCGGTGAGGATGCAGAACTTGGTGACCACCGCGTCGAGGTGGCTCACGTCGATCACCGCGATCTCGAGGATCCAGCTGTCCTCGCCGGTCACGTTGTAGGCATTCACGCATTCGGGCGTGTCCTGCACCAGCTTCACGACGCGGTCGTAGTCGGCGCGGCCGACGCGGATCATCGCGCGGATGCCGTAGCCCAGCTTGGCCAGGTTGACGGTGGCGCGGTAGCCGCTGATCACGCCCGCGGCCTCGAGCTTCTTCACGCGCTCGGTCACCGCCGGCTGGCTCAGGTGCACGCGGCGACCGAGCTCGGCCATGGTGAGGCGCGCATCCTTCTGCAGCTCGGCCAGGATGCGGGTGTCGTGGGCATCGAGCGTGGGGTTCAAGGTGGATTCCATCGAAGTCCTTCAAATCGACGGCCGCGAGCCGCCAGAACCGTGATTTGCGCATGGAAGCGCGGCGGCGGCCTTCATACCATGGAGCGGCTCAGTCCCACAACAACAGACACCCTCGACATGCTCTCGCTCGCCACTTCCACGCCGTCCGCGCGCGGCGGACTGCCGCCGATCATCTGGCTCTGCCTCGCCGCCACCTGGCTGGTCTGGGGCTCGACCTATCTCGCGATCAAGTACGCGCTGATCAGCTTCCCGCCCTTCCTGCAGATGGGTTCGCGCTTCCTGTTCGCGGGCCTGCTGCTCGCGGCCTGGATGCGCTGGCGCGGCGCGCCCTGGCCGAACCGGCTGCAGTGGCGCAACGCGCTGGTGGTCGGCACGCTGATGCTCGGCGGCGGCATGGGCGGCACCGCACATGCCGAGGTCTCGGTGGGCTCGGGCCTGGTGGTGGCCTTCATCGCGGTGGTGCCGCTGATCATCGCGCTGCTCAACCTGATCTGGGGGATCGTGCCGACGAAGCTCGAGGCGATCGGCATCGCGCTGGGCCTGGTCGGCGTGCTGATGCTGACCCAGGGCAGCGGCTTCCAGGCCTCGCCGGCCGGGCTGGCCGCCATCAGCATCGCCTGCGTCTGCTGGTCGGCCGGCAGCGTGCTGAGCCAGCGCGCGCTGCCGCTCGCACCGGGCGCGATGGGCTTCGCGAGCGAGATGATCTGCGGCGGCGTGGTGCTGCTGGTGCTGGCTGCGGTCTCGGGCGAGAGCCTCGTGTGGCCGCCCGCGCCGCAGGCCACGGCGGCCTGGTTCTACCTGGTGGTGTTCGGCTCGCTGATCGCCTTCAACGCCTACATGCTGCTGCTGGCGCGCGCGCCGGCCGCGCTGGCGGCCAGCTACACCTTCGTCAATCCGGTGATCGCGATGCTGCTGGGCGTGTGGATCGCGGGCGAGACGGTCACGCGCTTCGAGTGGTACGCGGTGACGGTGATCCTGGCGGGCGTGCTGATGCTGCTGCTCAAGCGCTCGGCCAGAGGCTGAGCCCGTGGCTCAGGCGCCGGGTCGGCGCCACACCGCGAGCGTGGCCGCCAGCAGCCACATGCCCACGGCGCAGCCGCGGTTCAGCGCCTTGAGGCCGCGCTTCGAAAGCCAGCGCACGGCCTGCGTGCCGGCGCCGGCATAGGCCAGCATCACGCAGGTGTCGAGCAGCACGAAGATGCCGCCCAGCAGCAGGTACTGAGGGCCCTGCGGCCGCGCGATGTCGACGAACTGCGGCAGGAAGGCCGCGAAGAACAGCAGCGACTTGGGATTCGACAGCGCCACCGCGAGGCTGCGCAGCAGCGCGATGCGGCCATGCAGCCGGCTCTCGGGAGAGGACTTCGCGAGCGCGGCGCCGAGGTCGGTGGCGTCGCTGCGCCAGAGCTTGATGCCGAGCCACACGAGGTAGGCCACGCCGGCCACGCGGATCGCGTTGAACAGCCATTCCGAGGCGGCCAGCAGCGAGCCCAGGCCGAGCGCGACGACGGCGATCACGATGCTGCTGCCGAGCGAGGCGCCGACGATGCCCCAGCTCGCGCGGCGCATGCCGCCGTCGATGCCGTTCGACAGCGCGAGCAGCATGGTCGGGCCCGGGATCACCGCGAGCGCGAGGGAGGCGAGCACGAAGACGAGCAGGGTGTCGAGGTTCATGGCTTGGGCGTGGAGGGACGTTGGGCGGCGGCGCGGGCGCGCGCGAGCGCGGCCTCGACCACCGAGCGCTTGCGGGCCTCGGCGCTGGGCGCCGCGACCTCGGCTTCGGGGCGCTTCTTGCCCTGGCGCGCGTCGCTGGGCCGATGCTGGCCGTGCAGGGCATAGCGCGCGCGGGCATGGGCCGCCTGCGCGGGCGACCAGGCCTGCCAGCCGGTGCGGCCCGGCGTGGCGTCCTCGAGCGAGATGCAGTCGACCGGGCAGACCGGGATGCAGAGTTCGCAGCCCGTGCAGTGCGCGTCGATCACGGTGTGCATGCGCTTGTTGATGCCGAGGATGGCGTCGGTCGGGCAGGCATCGAGGCACAGCGTGCAGCCGATGCACCAGGCCTCGTCGATCACCGCCAGCCTGCGCGGGCCCTCGGTGCCGAAGGCCGGATCGAGCGCCTGCACGGGGCGGCCGGTGAGCCGCGCGAGCCGCTCGACGCCCTCGGCGCCGCCCGGCGGGCACTGGTTGATCTCGGCCTCGGCGCTGGCCACGGCCTGCGCATAGCCCTCGCAGTCCGGGTAGCCGCAACGGGTGCACTGCGTCTGGGGCAGTGCGTCGTGGATGCGTGCGGCCAGTCCGTTCACGGGAGGGAAAGGAGGGCGCTCAGCGCGCCGCGGCGGCTTTGCGCGCCACGGTCTTCTTCGGGGCGGCCGCGCGCTTCGCGGCCGGTGCCGCCTTCTTGGCTGCAGCCGCCTTCTTGACGGGCGCGGTGGCGGTGGTGGCCGCCAGCCTGCGGCCGGGCTTGACCTGGTCTTCCGCCGCCAGGCTCTCGCGCGCGCCGGCGCGGCTTTGCGGCTGGTCGTTCGCGGCGATGAACTTCTGCATCTTCGGGTAGACCAGTTCGCGCCAGCGGCGGCCACTGAAGATGCCGTAGTGGCCCGCGCCCTTGACCTCGTAGTGCTCGCGCTTCGCATCGTCGATGCCGGTGCACAGCTCGTGCGCGGCCTCGGTCTGGCCCGAGCCCGAGATGTCGTCGAGCTCGCCCTCGACCGTGAGCAGCGCGGTGGCGCGGATGTCCTGCGGCCGCACGCGCTCGACCTCGCCGGTCGGGCTCTTCACGTCCCAGGTGCCGTTGACCAGGTCGAATTCCTGGAACACGGTGCGGATCGTCTCGAGGTAGTAATCGGCGTCCATGTCGAGCACGGCGTTGTACTCGTCGTAGAACTTGCGATGCGCCTCGGCGCTCGCGTCGTCGCCCTTGATCAGGTCCTTGAAGTAGTCGTAGTGGCTGCTCGCGTGGCGGTCGGGGTTCATCGCGACGAAGCCCGTGTGCTGCAGGAAGCCCGGGTAGACGCGCCGGCCCGCGCCAGGGAAGCCCTGGGGCACGCGGTAGATCACGTTGTTCTCGAACCACTCGAAGCTCTTGTTCATCGCGAGGTTGTTGACCGCCGTGGGCGACTTGCGCGCGTCGATCGGGCCGCCCATCATCGTCATGGTGAGCGGCAGCGCCTCGCCGCGGCTGGCCATCAGCGACACGGCGGCCAGCACCGGCACCGTGGGCTGGCACACGCTGACCACGTGGCAGTTGCCGTACTCGGCCTGCAGGCGGCGGATGAACTCCTGCACGTAGTTGATGTAGTCGTCGAGGTGGAACTCGCCGTCCGACAGCGGCACCAGGCGCGCGTTCTTCCAGTCGGTGATGTAGACCTTGTGGTCCTGCAAAAGGGTGCGTACGGTGTCGCGCAGCAGGGTGGCGTAGTGGCCCGACAGCGGCGCCACCACCAGCACCACGGGCTGGCTCTTGAGCGTCTTGAGGATGTGCGGCTCGTCGGTGAAGCGCTTGAAGCGCCGCAGCTGGCAGAACGGCTTCTCCAGCTCGATCACTTCCTGGATCACGACGTCGTCGCCGTCGACCTTGACCGACTTGATGTTGAACTCGGGCTTCTCGTAGTCCTTGCCGAGGCGGTAGAGCAGGTCGTAGCTCGCCGCCATGCGCTGCGCTCCGGGCAGCTGGCTCCAGACGGCGCCGGGGCTGTAGAGCTTGGAGGCGGCCTGGGCGAAGTCCGCGAACGGTTCCATGAGGGAACGCTGGGCTTCGTAGAGTTGGTAGAGCATCGCTGTGTCGAGTTGGAATGTTGCGGTGCAATATATCAGCGCATTTCGACACGCGCAGGGGGCCTAACCCTAGGCCCGGGAAGGCCCTCGGAGATGGCCGCGGGCTTGCGTGAACAAGTTGTGTCGCGGAGGTGACTCGAGCGAGTCACCCCCGCGACGCGGACCGTCAGACGACCTTGGCGATCGACGCGCAGACGTGGTCGATGTTCTTGCTGTTGAGCGCGGCCACGCACATGCGGCCGGTGTCGGTGCCGTAGACGCCGAACTCGTTGCGCAGGCGCACCATCTGGTCCTTGGTCAGGCCCGAGTAGCTGAACATGCCGATCTGGGTGGTGATGAAGCTCATGTCTTCCTTCACGCCGGCGGCCTTGAGGCCGTCGACCAGCTTCTGGCGCATGGCCTTGATGCGCACGCGCATCTCGCCCAGTTCCTTCTCCCACAGGGCGCGCAGCTCGGGGTTGCCGAGCACCGCGGCCACCACGGCGCCGCCGTGCGTGGGCGGGTTGCTGTAATTGGTGCGGATGGCGATCTTCAGCTGCGACAGCACGCGCGCGGCTTCTTCCTTGTTCTCGCACAGCACCGAGAGGGCGCCCACGCGCTCGCCGTAGAGGCTGAAGCTCTTGGAGAACGAGGTCGAGACGAAGAAGGTCAGGCCGGCCGCGACGAACTTGGCGACGGCCGCGCCGTCTTCCTGCAGGCCGTAGCCGAAGCCCTGGTAGGCCATGTCGAGGAAGGGCACCAGGCCCTTGGTCTTGACGGCGGCGACGACCTGGTCCCACTGCGCGGGCGTGATGTCGTAGCCGGTGGGGTTGTGGCAGCAGGCGTGCAGCACGACCACGGTGCCGGCCGGGGCGGCATTGAGCGCGGCCAGCATGCCGTCGAAGTCGATGCCGCGCTTGGCGGCGTCGTAGTAGGGGTAGCTTTCGACCTCGAAACCGGCGTTGGTGAACAGCGCGCGGTGGTTTTCCCAGCTCGGGTCGCTGATCAGCACCTTGGCGGCGGGGTTGAGCTTCTTGAGGAAGTCGGCGCCGACCTTGAGGCCGCCGGTGCCGCCGATGGCCTGGATCGTGGCCACGCGGCCCGAGGTCACGGGCTCGCTGTCGGCGCCGAAGACCAGCACCTTCACGGCGTTGTCGTACGCCGCGATGCCGTCGATGGGCAGATAACCGCGCGCCGTGGGCGCTTTCATCATGTTCTGCTCGGCCGCCTGCACGCACTGCAGCAGGGGCAGCTTGCCGTTGTCGTCGTAGTAGACGCCGACGCCGAGATTGACCTTGTTGGGGTTGGTGTCGGCGGCAAATTGCTCGTTGAGGCCGAGGATCGGATCGCGCGGTGCCATCTCGACCGCGGTGAACATAGACATGGAAAGGTCCTTTGGGATGAAAGCTTCGCTGGCAACCGCTCGAGGCTTTAAGCTTTGCGGTTGCCTTGAATTTTACCGGCGCCACGCCACCTGACGGGTACAGCCATGCCAGAGACCAACGAAGCCATAGCAGACTCGAACAACGCCGACCCCGTGGGGCCCGCTCCCAAGGGCGAATTCATCAGCTTCCCGGGCTCGCCTTTCGAGCTCTATCAGCCCTATCCGCCGGCGGGCGACCAGCCGAACGCCATCGAGAAGCTGGTCGAGGGCGTGGGCGACGGCGAGGTGTTCCAGACCCTGCTGGGCGTGACCGGCTCGGGCAAGACCTTCACCATGGCCAACGTCATCGCCCGCACCGGGCGCCCGGCCATCGTGTTCGCGCCCAACAAGACCCTGGCGGCACAGCTCTACAGCGAATTCCGCGAGTTCTTCCCGAAGAACGCCGTCGAGTACTTCGTCAGCTACTACGACTACTACCAGCCCGAGGCCTACGTGCCGCAGCGCGACCTGTTCATCGAGAAGGACTCCTCGATCAACGAGCACATCGAGCAGATGCGGCTGTCGGCCACCAAGAGCGTGCTGGAGCGGCGCGACACCGTGATCGTGGCCACCGTGAGCGCGATCTACGGCATCGGCACGCCCGAGGACTACATGGAGATGCGGCTGATCGCGCGCGTGGGCGACAAGGTCGGCCAGCGCGACCTGATCGCCCAGCTGATCCGCATGCAGTACACGCGCAACGAGCAGGACTTCGCGCGCGGCACCTTCCGCGTGCGCGGCGACACCATCGACGTGTTTCCGGCCGAGCACAGCGAACTCGCGATCCGCTTCGAGCTGTTCGACGACGAGATCGAGTCGCTGCAGCTGTTCGACCCGCTGACCGGGCGCATCCGCCAGAAGGTGCCGCGCTTCACCGTCTACCCCTCGAGCCACTACGTGACGCCGCGCGACAAGGTGCTGGCGGCGGTGGAAACCATCAAGATCGAGCTCGACGGGCGGCTCAAGGAACTGGTGGCCGCGGGCAAGCTGGTGGAGGCCCAGCGCCTCGAGCAGCGCACCCGCTTCGACCTCGAGATGCTGGCCGAGATCGGTCACTGCAAGGGCATCGAGAACTACACGCGCCACCTCTCGGGCGCGGCGCCTGGCGACCCGCCGCCCACGCTGACCGATTACCTGCCGAAGGACGCGCTGATGTTCCTCGACGAGAGCCACCAGATGATCGGCCAGCTCGGCGGCATGTACAACGGCGACCGGGCGCGCAAGACCACGCTGGTGGAGTACGGCTTCCGGCTGCCGAGCGCGCTCGACAACCGGCCGCTGAAGCTCGAGGAATTCGAGAAGCGCATGCGCCAGTGCATCTTCGTGTCGGCCACGCCGGCCGACTACGAGAAGCAGCACACCGGGCAGGTGGTCGAGCAGCTGGTGCGGCCCACCGGCCTGATCGATCCCGAGGTGGAGGTGCGGCCGGCCACGCACCAGGTCGACGACGTGCTGCAGGAGATCCACGTGCGCGTCGAGAAGAACGAGCGCGTGCTGATCACCACCCTGACCAAGCGCATGGCCGAGCAGCTCACCGACTACCTGGGCGACAACGGCGTGAAGGTGCGCTACCTGCACAGCGACGTCGACACGGTCGAGCGGGTGGAGATCCTGCGCGACCTGCGCCTGGGCACCTTCGACGTGCTGGTGGGCATCAACCTGCTGCGCGAGGGGCTGGACATTCCCGAGGTCTCGCTGGTGGCGATCCTCGATGCCGACAAGGAAGGCTTCCTGCGCGCCGAGCGTTCGCTGATCCAGACCATCGGCCGGGCGGCGCGCAACCTGAACGGCAAGGCCATCCTGTATGCCGACCGGATGACCGACTCGATGAAGCGCGCCATCGGCGAGACCGAACGCCGGCGCGCGCGCCAGATCGCCCACAACGAGGCCCACGGCATCACGCCGCGCAGCATCGTGAAGCAGGTGCGCGACCTGATCGACGGCGTCTACAGCGAGAAGACCGGCAAGGAGATGGCCAAGCTGGACCTCGAGCGTGCCAAGGTCGAGGACATGAGCGAGAAGGACATCGCACGCGAGATCAAGCGGCTCGAGAAGCAGATGCTCGAGCACGCGCGCAACCTCGAGTTCGAGAAGGCGGCGCGGGTGCGCGACCAGCTGGCGCTGCTGCGCGAGCAGGCCTTCGGGGCCGCGGGCGGCGACAACATCGCGATGGCGCCGGCCAGGTAGGCCGAAGGTTTTCGGTAGCGGCGCCCCCGAACGCCCGGAATCGGGTTTACCCGAGCAAAGTCCGGGGCCTTCTGATATACTTGAGCGAAACACTCAACAAAAAAGAAACTTCGCGATGAAGGACCGACTCACAACCACTGGCTCACCAGTGTCAAGAGTCGGGCAGGGCGGAGACGAGATCACCGTGGCTCCCGGGCAACGGTGTCATTTCAACGGTAAGCGCTAAAAAGGAGCTTGCGATGCGTCTCACTACCAAAGGCCGTTTTGCGGTCACAGCCATGATCGATCTGGCTCTGCGTCAGAACACCGGTCCGGTCACGCTGGCCGCGATCAGCCAGCGGCAGCAGATTTCGCTGTCGTACCTCGAGCAACTCTTCGGCAAGCTGCGCCGTCATGAACTCGTCGAATCCACCCGGGGTCCGGGCGGTGGCTACAGCCTGGGCCGCAAGGCCGCCGACATCACCGTGGCCGACATCATCGTGTCGGTCGACGAGCCGATCGACGCCACCCAGTGCGGCGGCAAGGAAAACTGCCTCGGCGAACAAGGCCGCTGCATGACCCACGAACTCTGGGCCTCGCTGAACCAGCGCATGGTCGAGTTCCTCGATTCGGTCACCCTGCAGAAGCTGGTCGACGACCAGATCGCCAAGGGCGTGCAGATCGAGAACAAGCCGGTCGTCAAGCGCGCCATCTCCGCGCAGCCGGTGGTCAAGCCGATCCGCGTCAACGCGCCGAATTCGGTGTTTGCCCTGGGCAACGTCTTCGCCAAGTCCTGAGGACCCGCGACGCAGACGCTTCGAGACGAGTCAGACGCGGCGCCCGGTGGGCGCCGCCAGCGAACGAACAGCGACCAAGAACAACCCCCCACGCCAGCACGAGCCAGCCATGGACGTAACTCCTCATTTCCCGATCTATCTCGATTACGGCGCGACCACGCCGGTCGACCCGCGCGTGGTCGACGCCATGATCCCCTGGTTGCGCGAGCACTTCGGCAACCCGGCGTCGCGCAGCCACGCCTGGGGCTGGGAAGCGGAAGAGGCGGTCGAGAAGGCGCGCGGCTACGTGGCCGAGCTGATCGGCGCCGATCCGCGCGAGATCGTCTGGACCTCGGGCGCCACCGAGTCGAACAACCTCGCGCTCAAGGGCGCGGCACAGTTCTACAAGGGCAAGGGCAAGCACCTGATCACGGTGAAGACCGAGCACAAGGCCGTGCTCGACACCATGCGCGAGCTCGAGCGCCAGGGCTTCGAGGTGACCTACCTCGACGTGCAGGAAGACGGTCTGCTCGACCTCGAGAAGTTCAAGGCCGCGATCCGCCCCGACACCATCCTCGCGAGCGTGATGTTCGTGAACAACGAGATCGGCGTGGTGCAGGACGTGGTGGCGCTGGGCAACATCTGCCGCGAGAAGGGCGTGATCTTCCACGTCGACGCCGCGCAGGCCACCGGCAAGGTCGAGATCGACATCGCCAAGCTGCCGATCGACCTGATGAGCCTGGCGTCGCACAAGACCTATGGTCCCAAGGGCATCGGCGCGCTGTACGTGCGCCGCAAGCCGCGCGTGCGGCTCGAGGCCCAGATGCACGGTGGCGGCCACGAGCGCGGCATGCGTTCGGGCACGCTGCCCACGCACCAGATCGTGGGCATGGGCGAGGCCTTCCGCATCGCCAAGGCCGAGATGAAGGAAGACATCGCCAAGGCCGCGCGGCTGCAGAAGCGCCTGCTCGACGGCCTGAAGGACGTGGAACAGGTCTTCATCAACGGCGACCTCGAGCACCGCGTGCCGCACAACCTGAACATGAGCTTCAACTACGTCGAGGGCGAGTCGCTGATCATGGGCATCAAGGGCCTGGCGGTGTCGTCGGGCTCGGCCTGCACCTCGGCCAGCCTCGAGCCCAGCTACGTGCTGCGCGCCCTGGGCCGCAGCGACGAACTGGCCCACAGCAGCCTGCGCATGACCATCGGCCGCTTCACGACCGAGGAAGAGATCGACTACGCCATCTCGACCATCAAGCACAACGTGGCCAAGCTGCGCGAATTGAGCCCCCTGTGGGAAATGTTCCAGGACGGCGTCGACATCAGCACGATCCAGTGGTCGGCGCACTGAGCCCGAAGCTCCACGATTGAACAAAGTTTGAGAGGTACACCATGGCATATTCTTCCAAGGTCATCGACCACTACGAAAACCCGCGCAACGTCGGCTCCTTCGAAAAGGGCGACGACTCGGTCGGCACCGGCATGGTCGGCGCGCCGGCCTGCGGCGACGTGATGAAGCTGCAGATCAAGGTCAACCCCGAAACCGGCGTGATCGAAGACGCGCGCTTCAAGACCTATGGTTGCGGCTCGGCGATCGCTTCGTCGTCGCTCGTGACCGAATGGGTCAAGGGCAAGACGCTCGACGAAGCCGCCGCGCTCAAGAACGCGCAGATCGCCGAGGAACTGGCGCTGCCGCCGGTGAAGATCCACTGCTCGATCCTCGCCGAGGACGCGATCAAGGCGGCCGTGAGCGACTACAAGGCCAAGCACGGCGCGAAGAGCGCCGAAGCCGCGGCAGCGCACTGAGATGGCCGTCACGCTGACAGAAGCCGCCGCGCGCCATGTGAATCGCTACCTCGGCAAGCGAGGCAAGGGCGTGGGCGTGCGGCTGGGCGTGAAGACCACCGGTTGCTCGGGCCTGGCCTACAAGCTCGAGTACGTGGACGAACTGACGCCCGAGGACGTGGTGTTCGAGGACCACGGCGTGAAGGTGCTGGTGGATCCGAAGAGCCTGGCCTACATCGACGGCACGCAGTTGGACTTCGTGCGCGAGGGCCTCAACGAAGGCTTCAAGTTCAACAACCCGAACGAGCGCGACCGCTGCGGTTGCGGGGAAAGCTTCCGCATCTGATGCGCAGTCGCTGACCGCGACAACAGCCGCCACCATGTCATGTGCTGGCGGTTTTTTATTGCCATGAACCTGAACGACACCGACTTCGAGCTGTTCGCCGTCCCCGCGACTTTCGCGCAGGACCGCGCGGCGCTGGACGCGCGCTGGAAGGAACTGCAGCGCGAAGCCCATCCCGATCGCTTTGCGGCGCAGGGCGCGGCCGCGCAGCGCGTGGCCATGCAATGGTCGGTGCGCATCAACGAGGCCTACCAGCGGCTCAAGGACCCGGTGCGGCGCGCGAGCTACCTCTGCGAGCTGCACGGTGCCCCGGTCAATGCCGAGCACAACACGGCGATGCCGCCCGACTTCCTGATGCAGCAGATGGAATGGCGCGAGGCGCTCGACGAGGTCGAGGACATCGCCGCGCTCGAGCGCCTGCAGGCCGAGGTCGACGCGGGCCGCGCCCGCGCGCTCTCGTCGCTCGACTGGCTGATCGACGAGAAGGGCGACTACCCCGCCGCCGCGCAGCAGGTGAGAGCCCTCATGTTCATTGAGCGCTTCGGCCACGACGTCGAAGCCAAATCGGATCAGTTGGGACAATAAAGCCCTATGGCTCTTCTTCAGATTTCCGAACCCGGCCAGGCCCCCGATCCGCACCAGCGCCGCATCGCCGTCGGCATCGACCTCGGCACCACGCATTCGCTGGTGGCCTCGGTGCGCAACGGCGTGGCCGAATGCCTGCCCGACGACCAGGGCCGCGTGCTGCTGCCCTCGGTGGTGCGCTACCTCGACAAGGAGCGCCGCCAGATCGGTTTCGACGCGGTCGCCGCGCGCGCGCAGGACCCCTCGAACACCATCACCTCGGTCAAGCGGCTCATGGGCCGCGGGCTGGCCGACGTGACCCACCGCGAAGCGATGTCCTATGCCATCGGCGGTGGCGACGGCGGCATGGTGCAGGTGCACACCGCGGCGGGCGACAAGTCGCCGGTCGAGATCAGCGCCGAGATCCTCGCGACGCTGCGCTACCGCGCCGAGGACACCTTCGACGACGAGCTCTACGGCGCGGTCATCACCGTGCCCGCCTACTTCGACGAGGGCCAGCGCCAGGCCACGAAGGACGCGGCGCAGCTGGCCGGCCTCAACGTGCTGCGGCTGATCAGCGAGCCCACCGCGGCCGCCATCGCCTACGGTCTCGACAACGCGAGCGAGGGCGTCTATGCGGTCTACGACCTCGGCGGCGGCACCTTCGATATTTCCATCCTGCGGCTCACGCAGGGCGTGTTCGAGGTCATCGCGACCGGCGGTGACTCGGCGCTCGGCGGCGACGACTACGACCATGCGCTGGCCGATTTCGTGCTGGCGCAAAGCGGTGTCCAGACCGCGAGCGAGACCGACAAGGCCGCCGTGCTCGTGGCGGCGCGTGCCGCCAAGGAAGCGCTGACCGATGCCGACACCGTGACCTTCGCCGCCGACGTGGGCGGCCAGCCGCTTCGCTTCGCGCTGCAGCGCGCGCAGTTCGACGCGGCCACCAAGGCGCTCACCGACCGCACCCTGGCCGCCGTGCGCAAGGCGCTGCGCGATGCCAAACTCAAGGCCGACGACCTGCAGGGCATCGTGCTGGTGGGCGGGTCGACGCGCATGCCGCAGGTTCGCGAGGCGGTTGCCGAGTTCTTCGGCCGCGAGCCGCTGGTCAATCTCAACCCCGACGAGGTCGTCGCGCTCGGCGCCGCGATCCAGGCGAACCAGCTGGCCGGCAACAACGGCGCGGGCGAACTGCTGCTGCTCGACGTGATTCCGCTGTCGCTGGGCCTCGAGACCATGGGCGGCCTGGTCGAGCGCATCGTGCCGCGCAACCAGACCATCCCGACCGCGATGGCGCAGGACTTCACCACCTACCAGGACGGCCAGACCGCGCTGGCGTTGCACGTGGTGCAGGGCGAGCGCGACCTGGTGGCCGATTGCCGCAGCCTCGCGCGCTTCACCTTGCGCGGCATCCCGCCGATGGCCGCGGGCGCCGCGCGCATCCGCGTGACCTTCACGGTCGATGCCGACGGCCTGCTGAGCGTGAGCGCCAAGGAACAGGCCAGCGGCGTGGAAGCCAGCGTCACCGTCAAGCCTTCCTATGGGCTGTCGGACGACCAGATCGCGACCATGCTGCAGGAGAGTTTCTCGACGGCACAGCAGGACATGCAGGCGCGCGCGCTGGTCGAGGCCCGCGTCGATGCCGAGCGCATGCTGCTCGCGACGAAGAGCGCGCTCGATGCCGACGGCGACCTGCTCGACGCACAGGAGCGCACGGCCATCGATGCATCGATGAGCGCGCTGCGCCTGAGTGCCCAGGGCAACGACGCCGCCGCGATAGAGGCCGCCACCAAGGCGCTGGCCGAGATCACCGAGCCCTTCGCCGCGCAGCGCATGAATGCCGGCATCGCCCGCGCGCTCTCGGGGCGCAAGGTCGAATCCCTCTAAGACAAGAACACCGCAAAGAACGACAACGCAGGCGCTGCATGCCCACGATCAAGATCTATCCGCATCCCGAATACTGCCCGCAAGGCGCCGAGATCACCGCGCCTGCGGGCACCTCGATCTGCGAGGCCCTGCTCGACAACGACATCAACATCGAGCACGCCTGCGAGATGAGTTGCGCCTGCACCACCTGCCACGTGATCGTGCGCGCGGGCGGCGGCTCGCTCAACGAGGCGGAGGAGGGCGAGGAAGACCTGCTCGACCGCGCCTGGGGCCTGGAGCCGCAGTCGCGCCTGAGTTGCCAGGCGATCCTGGCGCAGGAGAATGTGACGATCGAGATTCCGAAGTACTCGATCAACCACGCGAAGGAAAACCACTGATGAGTCGTCTGATCGTTCTCGATACGGAAACCACCGGGCTGTCGGCCGAGAACGGCGACCGCGTCATCGAGCTGGGCTGCGTGGAGCTGTTCAACCGCAAGCTCACCGGCAACGACCTGCACATCTACTTCAATCCCGAGCGCGAGAGCCACGAGGACGCGCTCAAGGTGCACGGCCTGACGACCGACTTCCTGCGCGACAAGCCGAAGTTCGCCACGCTGGCCAACGACATCGTCGAGTACCTGCGAGGTGCCGAGCTGATCATCCACAACGCGGCCTTCGACGTGGGCTTCCTCAACAAGGAGTTCGAGCGTGCCGGCCTGCCGCCGCTCAAGACCTTCGTGAGCGAGGTGACCGACACGCTGGCCATGGCCAAGCAGGTGTACCCGGGCAAGCGCAACTCGCTCGACGCGCTGTGCGACCGCTTCGGCGTCGACCGTTCGAACCGGACCTTCCACGGCGCCAAGCTCGACGCCCAGCTGCTGGCCGACGTCTACATCAACCTCACGCGCGGCCAGGACGCGCTGCTGATCGACGTGGCCACCACCGAGCCCGAGGTGGGCACCACGGTGATCGCCATCGATCTCAGCCGCATCGAGCTGCCGGTGCTGGTGGCGACCGAGCATGAACTCGCCGAGCACGACGCCGTGTTGTCCCAACTCGACAAATCGAGCAACGGTCGCACACTCTTTCGCCAAAACGCTTGAAAAGCTGTGGCATAATCTAAGGCTTCGCAGAACGCGATTCATCCAGGCGCTGAAGCCCATCGAAGAGATCGGGCAGAGGCGTCAGGGGCGGTTAGCTCAGGGGTAGAGCACAGCATTCACACTGCTGGGGTCGGAGGTTCGAAACCTCCACCGCCCACCAATTTCCCGGTTCCATTTTTTCTTCTCCGTCGGAGCTTTGGCCCGACGGCATCGCCGTTTGCGTGTCGGTGCGCGCCGACGTCAGGTGCCGTCGCGTGCTGCTGGCTGTGCGGGGCTTCGCGCCTAGAACCGAGGCACGACTTCAATCCAGGAGAAAAGATCATGGCGACCGCACCCGATCTTCCGACGCCGATCACGCCCACGCCGGGCCTGCCCGTGGAGCCCGACGAGGGGCCAGGCACGCCGCCCGACGAGCCCACCGATCCCGAGCCGCCGCCGACCGCAACTTGAGCCGCGCGGCGCGCGCTAAGCTCGCCGCATGGACGATCTCGATTGCGCCGTCATCGGCGGTGGTGTGGTGGGTTTGGCCGTGGCGCGTGCACTCGCGCTCGCGGGCCGCGAAGTGATGGTGCTCGAGGCCGAAGGCGCCATCGGTACCGGCACGAGTTCGCGCAACAGTGAAGTCATTCATGCGGGGATCTACTACCCGCAAGCTTCGTTGAAGGCGAGGCTCTGTGTCGAAGGCAAGCAATTGCTCTATGCGTATGCCGAAGCGCGCGGCGTGCCGCACCGGCGCTGCGGCAAGCTGATCGTCGCGACCTCGGCCGAACAGGTGGCGCAGCTCGAGGCGATCCGGCTCAAGGCCGCGGCCAACGGCGTCGACGACCTCGAAACGATCTCGGCGGCGCAGGCCGTCGCGCTCGAACCGCAACTGCGCTGCATGGCCGCGCTGGTCTCGCCGAGCACCGGCATCGTCGACAGCCATGCGCTGATGCTGAGCCTGCTCGGCGATCTCGAGAACGCGGGCGGCATGCTGGCGTTGAAGTCGGCCGTGAAGCGCGCGGACCTGGAGGAGGGCGGCATCGTGCTGACCGCGCAAGACGGCACGCGGCTGCGCTGCCGCAGCGTGGTCAACGCGGCCGGTCTGGGTGCGCCCGATCTGGCGCGCCACTTCGGAGGACTCGCCACCGAGACCGTTCCCACCGCCTATTTCGCGAAGGGCAACTACTTCACCCTGTCGGGCCGCGCGCCCTTCGGCCGGCTGGTCTATCCGGTGCCCGAGCCCGGCGGTCTCGGCGTGCACCTGACGATCGACCTCGGCGGGCAGGCCAAGTTCGGACCCGATGTGCAATGGGTGAGCTCGCCCGACGACCTGGTGGTGGACCCGGCGCGCGGCGACGCCTTCTATGCCGAGGTGCGCAAGTACTGGCCCGCGCTGCCCGATGGCGCGCTGATCCCGGGCTACGCGGGCATGCGACCGAAGATCTCGGGACCCGGCGATCCCGCGGCCGACTTCCGCATCGACGGACCGCGCGCGCATGGCGTGCGAGGCCTCGTCAACCTGTTCGGCATCGAGTCGCCGGGGCTCACGAGCAGCCTCGCGATCGGCCGACACGTGGCGGACCTGCTCGCGGCCGAGGACTGAATTCCGCGCCGATCGCGAACGATCTCTTGCAGAACTCTTTGTGGATGCAGTCCTGTGCGGGCGATGTAGCCTGTAACATGACAGCACGCCATTTGTAGGCGTGAAGCCGCCGGCGCGGTGCCGGTGTCATCACGGAGGAAGGTTTCCAATGAGTGCATCCAAGAATCTCGAGGCGGCAGCCGAGGACATCGCGAGCGACGTGCGTGGCGTGCTCGCCAGCAAGGACCTGGATTCGGTTCCCCACATCAAGGCGCTGCGCCAGCGCATCGACACCAAGCTCGCGATCGCCCGCGAACTCGCCGCCGAGAAGAGCCGCCTCGCCGCCAAGAAGGCCCGCGAAGCCGCCTCGGCCACCAACGCCTATGCCCACGACGAACCCTGGCAGATCGCCGCTGGCGCGCTGGCCGTCGGTGTGCTGGTGGGCCTGCTGCTTGGTCGCCGCTGATCGAACCATGACAGCGGAGGGCCGCCGATGAGGTTGCTCTCTCTTCTCGGACTGGACCGGCGCCTGCGCCGGCTGCGCATTGCCGCGGCCGAGGGCGCGATGGCCGCCGAAGACCGTGTGCAGCTGCTGCGCATGGCCTGGGAGGAGGAGAAGCAGCGGCTCAAGCTGGTGCTGGTCCTCGCGATCGTGCTGCTGGGCCTGACGACGATCGCCGTCGCGCTGCTGTCCGTGGCCGTCGTGGTCCATTTCTGGGACACGCCGCAGCGCACCACCGCCGCCTGGTCGGTGGCCGCGCTCTGGGTCGTGCTGTGGCTCGCGGCCGCCTGGGGCCTGTGGACCCAGCTGCGCGGTGCCTCGAACAGCTTCACGCCGACCCGCGAGGAACTGGCGCGCGACTGGACCTGGGTGCAGGAGCGCTTCGGACTGGGCGACGAGCCCGGCGAAGAGGACGAGCCGGCGCCACGCCGTCCGGCCACGCGCGAGGAACTGATCGAGCGCATCGAGCGCCAGCGCCTGCGCATCGCGACCTTGCAGGGTGGCGGTATCGCCGCCGCGCAGGGCGAGGAGCGGGCGGCCCCCCCGCCGCCCGACGAAACCCCGACCGCCACGGCGCTGCGCATCGCGCGCGAGCATCCGGTGGCCACGGGTGTCGCCGTGGCTGCGGCGCTGGTGGTGGTGCGCCCGAAGCGCCTGCTGCGCTGGGCGACCTTCGTCGCGCCGATCCTCTGGCGCATGCGCTGAAACGGCCGGCGAGCCGCGCTCGCCCGCCTCTCAACTGAAAAACTCAGGCGCTGCCGCGGTCCCGCTGCAGCGCCTGTGCCGTTTCATGGACCAGCGCCGGGCCGCGGTAGATCAGGCCGGTGTAGATCTGCACCACGTCCGCGCCCGCCGCGATCTTGGCCCTGGCATCGGCCGCGCCGAGGATGCCGCCCACGCCGACGATCGGGAAGTCCTTGCCCAGTGCGGCGCGCAACTGGGCGATCACGCGGTTGCTCGATTCGCGCACCGGCGCACCCGACAGGCCGCCGGCTTCCTTCGCATGCGGCAGTCCCTCGACCGCATCGCGCGCCAGCGTGGTGTTGGTGGCGATCACGCCATCCATGCCGTGGCGGCGCAGCGTGGCGGCGATCACCGCCACCTGCGCCTCGTCGAGATCGGGCGCGATCTTCACGAACAGCGGCACGCGGCGCGGCGCGCCGCCGATGGGCTGGCGCGCCAGCGTCTCGCGCCGCTCGGCCACGGCGCCGAGCAGCGCGTCGAGCGCCTCGTCGCTCTGCAGGCTGCGCAGGTTGGCGGTGTTGGGGCTCGAGATGTTGATCGTTACGTAGTCAGCATGCGGGTACACGCCGTCGAGGCAGGCGATGTAGTCGTCCATCGCGCGCTCGATCGGCGTGGCGGCGTTCTTGCCGATGTTCAGACCCAGCAGCATCGGCGCCTTCGCGCGAGCCGCGTTGCGGCGAAAGCGTGCCTTCTGCACGTTGGCCAGGAAAGCGTCGAGTCCGTCGTTGTTGAAGCCGAGCCGGTTGATCAGCGCCTGGCGTTCGGGCAGGCGGAAGATGCGCGGGCGCGGATTGCCGGGCTGGCCCTTGGGCGTGACGGTGCCGACCTCGACGAAGCCGAAGCCCATGGCGGCGAAGGCGTCGATGCAGCGTGCGTTCTTGTCGAGGCCGGCGGCGAGGCCGACGCGGTTCGGGAACCGCAGGCCGGCCAGGGTGACGGGATCGTCGACGCGCGGCGCCGAGTAGGCGCAGGCCAGCGGCGTGTTCTGCGTGCGCGCGAGCCCGTCGAGCGTCAGTTCATGGGCGTGCTCCGGGTCGAAACCGAACAGGAAGGGGCGGGCCAGGCCGTAGAGCGAGGAGGGCAGCAGGGACATCGTCGGATAATTCGGGGCTTCAATGAGCCCAGGATTCTCCGCGATGACCGCACCCCTTCCTTCTTCTTCCGCCGCAGCCGCCCCCATCTCCCAGGACGAACTCAAGGTCCAGGTGGGCCGCGCCGCCCTGGCCTACGTGGTGAAGGGCGAGATCGTGGGTGTGGGCACCGGCTCGACGGTCAACAAGTTCATCGACGCGCTGGCCACGATCAAGGACCAGATCCGTGGCGCCGTCTCGAGCTCGATCGCCTCCACCGAGCGCCTGCGAGCACTGGGCATCCAGGTGTTCGACAGCAACGAGGTCGAGGAGCTGGGCGTCTACATCGACGGCGCCGACGAGATCGACCCGCGGGGTTTCATGGTGAAGGGCGGCGGTGCCGCGCTCACGCGCGAGAAGATCATCGCGGCCCAGTCGCGCCGCTTCGTCTGCATCGCCGATGCCTCGAAGCTGGTCGACACGCTCGGTGCCTTTCCGCTGCCGGTCGAGGTGATCCCGATGGCGGCGCGCCGCGTGATGCGGCAGTTCGCGGCGCTGGGCGGCCAGGCCCAGGTGCGAGAGAAGGACGGCCTGCCGCTGGTGACCGACAACGGCCAGCACATCGTCGACGTGACGGGCCTGAAGATCGCCGATCCGCTGGCCTTCGAATCCGAGGTGAGCCAGTGGCCCGGCGTGGTCACCGTCGGCGTGTTCGCGCACCAGAAGGCGCATGTGTGCCTGCTCGGCACGCCCGAGGGCGTGCGCACGCTGGACTTCGCCTGATCAGAACTTGATGCCGGCCGGGTTCTCCGGCGTCGGCCCGCTCGGCGGTGCCGCGGGCAGCGGCTGCTCCTCGGGCGCCGCGCGCGGGGCGGCGGGTGCGGGCGCCGGTGCGCGCGTGAGCTGGGCGACCATCGGCTGCGCCGGCGGATTGCGGTAGCCGCTGGGCAGGCCGTTGCTCCTGGGATAGCCGGCCGCG
Organism: Variovorax endophyticus; assembly: GCF_025376855.1. NCBI lineage: Bacteria > Pseudomonadati > Pseudomonadota > Betaproteobacteria > Burkholderiales > Comamonadaceae > Variovorax > Variovorax endophyticus. Next base: position 126,478 of record NZ_JAHUTH010000010.1, on the reverse strand, counting down.
TCGAGGTATTGCGCCCACTGCGTGTCGGAAAAGCCGGGCAGTTGCTGCGTGCCGATGGTCAGCAGCGGCAGCGAGGTCTGGCCGCTGAGCTTCTGCAGCGCTTCCACCTCCTGGTTGCTGTTCACCGTGCGTTCCTGGAACGGGATGCCGCGCGTCGTGAGCAGCGTGCGCGCCATCGCGCAGGGCGCGCATTCGTCGCCGCTGTAGAGCGTCACCGGATAGCGCTGCGCGATCTGGCGCAGCTCGTAGGGCAGGCCCGCGTTGGCGCCCGTGGCGGGCGCCGGCTGCGCATTGGCGGCGGGTTCGGTGCTGGCGGTGGGCGCGCGGTCCGAGAAGGTGACCCGGCCGTTCTTGTCGACCTGCCGGTAGACCGGTTGCGCCACCGCGCCCGCGGCGGCGAGCAGGAGGACGAAACCGGTCAGGCGACTTGGTGAGAATTTGTAAATCGGGCGCATGGCCCGAGTATCTCAAGCTTCAGCGCCGCATCAAGCCGGCTGCGGCTCGGCCATGCCCTGGTGTCGCAGCAGCGCATCAAGCTGGGGTTCGCGGCCGCGGAAGGCCTTGAACGACTCCATCGCGCTGCGGCTGCCACCGGCCTCGAGGATGGCCTGGCGGTACTTGCGGCCGGTCTCGATGCTCGGTTCGCCGTTGGCGCCCACGGTTTCCTCGAAGGCCGCGTAGGCATCGGCGCTCAGCACCTCGGCCCACTTGTAGCTGTAGTAGCCGGCCGCATAGCCGCCCGAGAAGATGTGGCTGAAGGTGTTCGGCGTACGGCTGAAGGGCGGCGAGGGCATCACGGCCACCTCGGCGCGCACCTGGGCCAGCAGCGCGAGCACGTCGCCGGGCTTCGCGGCCGCGGCGTGGTACTCGGTGTGCAGCAGCATGTCGAACAGCGAGAACTCGATCTGGCGCAGCGTCTGCAGGCCGCTCTGGAAGTTCTTGGCCGCGGTCATCTTGTCGAACAGGGCGCGCGGCAGCGGCGCGCCGGTGTCGACGTGGGCCGTCATGTGGCTCAGCACATCCCATTCCCAGCAGAAGTTCTCCATGAACTGGCTCGGCAGCTCGACCGCGTCCCATTCGACGCCGCTGATGCCCGAGACGTCGCGCTCGTTCACCTGCGTGAGCATGTGGTGCAGTCCGTGGCCGAACTCGTGGAACAGGGTGGTCACGTCGTCGTGCGTGAGCAGCGGCGGCTTTCCGCCCACGCCCTCGGCGAAATTGCAGACCAGTTGCGCGACCGGGGTCTGCAGCCGGCCGTCGTCGGGCCGCAGCCAGCGCGCGCGCACGTCGTCCATCCAGGCGCCGCCGCGCTTGGCGGCACGCGCGGAGGGGTCGAGGTAGAACTGGCCGACCTTCTGGCCGCCGCGCTCGATGCGATAGAACTCGACGCTCGGATGCCAGGTCGGTGCGCTGTCGCGGCGGATCGAGACCTCGAACAGCGTCTCGACGATCTTGAACAGGCCCGCCATCACCTTGGGCGCCGGGAAGTACTGCTTGACCTCCTGTTCGCTGAAGGCGTAGCGCGCTTCCTTGAGCTTCTCGCCGACGTAGCTCCAGTCCCAGGGCTGCGGATCGGCCAGGCCCAGTTGCGTGGACGCGAAGGCGCGCAGGTCGGCGAGGTCGCGCTCGCCGTAGGGGCGGGCCTTGGCCGCGAGGTCGCGCAGGAACTTCACCACCTGCTCGGGCGACTCGGCCATCTTCGGCACCACCGAGAGCTCGCCGAAGTTGCGGTAGCCCAGCAGCTTCGCCTCTTCCTCGCGCAGCGCGAGGATCTCGCCGATCAGCGCCGTGTTGTCGAAGGCCGGGTCGCCGAGTTCGCTGGCGCGCGTGACGTAGGCGCGGTAGAGCGTCTCGCGCAGCGCGCTGCTCCTGGCGAACTGCATCACCGGCAGGTAGCAGGGCATCTTGAGCGTGAGCTTGTAGCCGTCCTTGGCCTCGGCTTCGGCCGCGGCGCGCGCGGCATTGACCACGTCTTCCGGCACGCCCTCGAGTTCGCCGAACTGTGCGTAGTAGGCGAAGGCATCGGTCGCGTCGAGCGCGTTCTCGCTGAACTTCTGGCTCAGCTCGGCCTGGCGTTCCTGGATTTCGGCGAAGCGCTGCTTGGCCTCGCCCTGCAGTTCGGCGCCGCCGAGCACGAAGTTGCGCACCGCGTTGCGATGCGCCTGGCGCTGCTCGGCATCGAGCGTGGCGACGTCGATCGCCTTGTACTTCGCGTACAGGCGCTCGTCGGAGCCCAGGCGGGTCCAGAACGCGGTCACGCGCGGCATCGCCTCGTTGTAGGCGGCGCGCAGCTCGGGCGTGTCGGCCACGGCGTTGAGATGGCCGACCGCGCTCCAGGCACGGCTGAAGCGTTCCGAGGCCACGTCGAGCACCTTGGAGATCGCGCTCCAGCTGGCGGGGAAGTCGGGGGCCGTCACCGTCTGCAGCGCGGTCTCGGCATCGGCGAGCAGCACGTCGACCGCGGGGGCGACGTGTTCGGGCCGGATACGGTCGAACAGCGGGAGGTCGGTGAAGTCGAGGAGGGGGTTGTTCGAGGTGGCCATGGTGTTCACTTGGCGGCGCGTTCGGCCGCTTCAAGGGTGTTGGCGAGCAGCATGGCGCGCGTCATCGGGCCGACGCCGCCGGGCACCGGGGTGATCCAGCCGGCGACTTCCTTCACGCCGTCGAAGTCGACGTCGCCCGCGAGCTTGCCGTCGGCCTTGCGGTTCATGCCGACGTCGATGACCACCGCGCCGGGCTTGACCATGTCGGCCGTGAGGAGGTTCAGCTTGCCCACGGCCGCGACGATCACGTCGGCCTGGCGCGTGATGGCGCCCAGGTCCTGCGTGGCGCTGTGGCAGATGGTCACGGTGGCGCTCTTGGCCAGCAGCATCATGGCCATCGGCTTGCCGACGATGTTGCTGCGGCCGATCACCACCGCATGCTTGCCGCGCAGGTCGTAGCCGATGGATTCGAGCATCTTCATGCAGCCGAAGGGCGTGCAGGGCCAGAAGCCCGGCGCGCCGGTCATCAGTGCGCCGGCGCTGGCGACGTGGAAGCCGTCGACGTCCTTCGCGGGCGAGATGGTCTCGATGACCTTCTGGCTGTTCATGTGCTTGGGCAGCGGCAGCTGCACCAGGATGCCGTGCACCGCCGGGTCGTCGTTGAGCACGCGGATGCGCGCGAGCAGGTCGGCCTCGCTCAGGTCGGCCGGGTAGGTCTCGAGCGTGGCCGAGAGACCGGTCTGCGTGCTGTCGTTGACCTTGTGCTTGGTATAGACCTGGCTGGCCGGGTCCTCGCCCACGAGGATGATGGAAAGGGCCGGGTTCACGCCGCGGGCCTTGAGCGCCGCGGTGCGGCCGGCGACTTCGGCGCGGATGGTTTTGGCGAGGGCGTTGCCGTCGATCAGTTGGGCGGTCATCGGTTTCGATTTTCCAAGTAAAAACGCCCGCTTGCGCAGGCGTGGGGGTCATGCATCGCTATCGAACAGATAGCCGGCGTCTAGGCCTTGGCAGCGGGCGCCGCCTGTCCGAGCGCGATCTTCAGCAGATCGGCCACGGTGTTGGCGTTGAGCTTCTCCATGATGTTGGCGCGATGCGCCTCGACGGTCTTGATGCTGATGCCGAGGTCGTCGGCGATCTGCTTGTTGAGGCGGCCGGCGACGATGCGCTCGAGCACCTGCGCCTCGCGGCCCGTGAGCTTGGACAGCAGCGCGTCGCGGCTGGCCGACTGCTGGTGCTGCGTGAAGGCGCCGCGCGCGTGTTCGAGCATGCGCTCGACCAGCGCGACGAGTTCCTCGTCGTTGAAGGGTTTCTGGATGAAATCCATCGCGCCCTTCTTCATGCTGTCGACGGCCATCGGCACGTCGCCGTGGCCGGTGATCACCACGATCGGCAGCGGCGAGCGGCGCTCGATCAACCGGTCCTGCAACTCCAGGCCCGTCATGCCACCCATGCGGATGTCGACGATCAGGCAGGCCACCTCGCGGGGGTCGTAGCGGGAGAGGAAGGACTCGGCGGAATCGAAGCAGCGGACCCGGTAGTCCTTGCCTTCGAGCAGCCACTGGAGCGAATCGCGTACGGCTTCGTCGTCATCGACGACATACACAGTGCCCTTTTTCGGAATCAAACTCATGCAGGTACCTTTACCTCGTCACTTGCTAGGGAACTGATAGCGTCCAACACCGGAATCCAGAAGGAAAAACGGCATCCGATCACATCCGGGCCATTGTAGATGTTCTCCGCCTGCATCCGGCCGCGGTGCGACTCGACGATGGTGCGGCACAGGTTCAGGCCGATGCCCATGCCCTCGGGCTTGGTCGAGAAGAAGGCCTCGTAGAGCCGGTCCATGACCTCGGGCGCGAGGCCCTTGCCGGTGTCCTGCACCGAGAACTCGATCGCGTTGTGGCCCTCGATCACCTTCGGCAGCACGCGCAGCTCGACGCTGCGCCGCGCCAGCGGGCGCTCGGCGAGGTCGATCGATTCGGCCGCGTTCTTCAGCAGGTTGACCATCACCTGCTCGATCAGGATCGGGTCGACGCGCACCATCGGCAGCCGCGCCGCCACGTAGTGGTTGAGCCGCACGTTGCGCCGGCGCAGCTCGATGCCGGCCAGCTCGACCGCCTCGCTGACCATGGTCGCCACGTCGGCCGGCGTGCGGTTGGGTTCGCTGCGCTTCACGAAGGAGCGGATGCGCTGGATGATCTGGCCCGCGCGCTGGGCCTGCTTCGAGGTCTTCTCGAGCGCGGCCAGCAGCGCATCGTTGTCGATCGACTGGCTCTTGATGCGCGACATCATCCCGTTGCAGTAGTTGCTGATCGCGGTCAGAGGCTGGTTGAGCTCGTGCGCCACGCTCGAGGCCATCTCGCCCATGGTGATCAGCCGGCTCGCCGATTGCGCGCGGTCGGCCTGCGCGGCCGCCTGTTCCTCGGCATCGCGGCGCGGCGTGATGTCGGTGGCGATCACCAGCTGCGCCAGGCGGCCGTCGACCCAGGTCAGGTAGCGCGAGCGCACCTCGAGCCACTTGCCGAGCTCGGGCACGAAGATCTCGTTGTTGGCCGCCTGCGCGGCGGTCAGCGTGTCGATCGGCAGGCCGGCGTAGGGGTCGACGTCGTCCAGGCCCTCGTCGTGCGCGTTCGAGGCCGGCACGCCGGCCTGCGCCACCATGCCCAGGTGGCCGACGGTGTCGGAGCCGAACCACAGGCGGTAGAGCTTGTTGGCGAACAGCAGCTCCTCGCTGCCGATCGGCGCCACCGACACCGCGGCGTCGAGCGCCTCGAGCACGGTGGTGAAGCGCTCGTACGAGGCCGACAGCTGCTCGCGGATGCGCGTGGGCTCGGTGATGTCGGTCATCGAGGTCATCCAGCCGGTCTGGTGGCCGCGCGCGTCGATCAGCGGCGAGACGTACAGCCGCGCGTCGAACACGCTGCCGTTCTTGCGCTTCACGCGCACCTGGAAGCCGCCGGGCAAGGCACGGCCGTGCAGCTCCTCCTCGAGCCGCTCGTTCATGATCTCGCGATCGGACTCGAGCCAGTAGGGGAAGGGCGGTGTCTGGCCGACCAGCTCTTCCTCGGCCCAGCCGGTCATCGCGCAGAAGGCGGCGTTGACGTAGGTGATGCGGCCCTGCAGGTCGAGCACCCGCATGCCGGTCAGCATCGAGTTCTCCATCGCGCGGCGGAAGTTGGTCTCCGCCACCAGCCGCTGCTGCGCCTGCAGCCTGCGGCGCGTGTGGCGCCAGGTGCCGATCAGCATCCAGCTGGTGAGCACGCTGAGCGCGCAGACCAGCCAGAACAGCCCGTTGCCGACCACGCCCTGCGAGGTGCGGTAGGCCTGGGCGCGCAGCACCAGCGCATTGCCCACGGGCGAGACCGGTACCTCGTATTCGTTGGTGCGCTCGCTCCAGGGCAGCAGGCGCGCGCCGGTCTCGCGCAGGTTGGCGGTGTTGCCCGCGATCACCTTGCCCTTGGCGTCGAGCAGCGACACCGCGTAGCGCGCCTGCACCTCGGAAGGCATGCCGTAGCGCAGCAGGCCATCGACCGAGAACTCGCCGAGCACCACGCCCGCGAACAGGCCCTGGTCGAACAGCGGGATGTGCAGCTGCAGCATGGCGGGCGGATCGCCGCCGGCCGCGGGCTGGGAGAACACCGGCTGGCGCAGCTCGCGCGCCAGCGCGTAGTTGCTCTCGATGTCGCCGGGGCGCAGCACGTCGCCGATCAGGTGCTGCTGCGCCGGATGCACGCTGGGCGCGGCATAGCCGGCCTTGAAGCGGCGGCGGTCGTCGATCCAGGTGATGGTCTGCAGCTCGGGGAACTGGCTCACCAGCGATTCGGCGCGGCTGGTGAACTCGATCGGGTCGATCTCGCGGTTGGAGGCATCGCGCGCGATGCGCATCAACTGCTCCTGGCGCTCCAGCAACCGCAGCCGCATGCGCTGCTGGGCGTACTCGACGTCGCGGCGCACCGACTCCTGCTCGCGCTCGACCTCCTCGGTGCGCAGGTACCAGAAGGCGGTGACGATCGCCGCGAGGAACAGCAGCACGGCGGCCATCGGGGCCAGCATCGCGACGGCGTCCTGCAGCACCGGGGTCTGGCGGCGCCACCAGCGGCGCCACCACGACAGCGGCGAGGCGTTGACGGCACTGCGGGCCACGGCCAGCGGGGAGGAAAAAGGCATCGCGAGAGTTTATTAGGTGACGGAGTTTCCTAGGCGCGGGTTATCGACGGTGGCACTGGTCCCGGCGCGGTCTGCGGCCGCTCCGGATTCGTGAAAATGTCACATTAAGAAATCTATACGCACTATTTGAAATTACAGTATTTCTGTGCGACACTCCGCGCGCTCACACGCAGAGCGCCTAAATTACGCCCACAGCCCCAAAAGGAGAGACAAGCATGTCGGCAAATCCCGAGAAGCAATTCGGCCCGGCCGCGAACGACGCGGATTCCCAGGAAACGCGCGAGTGGATGGACGCCTTGTCCGCCGTGATCCAGAGCGAGGGCCCCGAGCGTGCGCACTTCCTGCTCGAGCAACTCCTCGAACATGCCCGCCAGAACACGGTCGACATGCCGTTCTCGGCCAACACGGGCTACGTCAACACCATCGAGCCGTCGCAGGAAGCCCGCAGCCCCGGCAACCTCGAGATCGAACAGCGCCTGCGTGCCTACATGCGCTGGAACGCGATGGCGATGGTGGTCAAGGCCAACCGCCACCACCCGCCCGAAGGCGGCGACCTCGGCGGCCACATCGGCTCCTTCGCTTCGCTGGCCAGCATGTTCGGCGCCGGCTTCAACCACTTCTGGCACGCCGAGAGCGAGAACCACGGCGGCGACCTGCTCTACATCCAGGGCCACGTCTCGCCCGGCATCTACGCGCGCGCCTACCTCGAAGGCCGCCTGACCGAGGAGCAGCTGCTCAACTTCCGCCAGGAAGTCGACGGCAAGGGCCTGTCGAGCTACCCGCATCCCAAGCTGATGCCCGAGTTCTGGCAGTTCCCCACGGTGTCGATGGGCCTGGGCCCGCTGATGGCGATCTACCAGGCGCGCTTCCTCAAGTACCTGCATGCCCGCGGCATCGCCAACACCGAGAACCGCAAGGTCTGGGTGTTCTGCGGCGACGGCGAGATGGACGAGGTCGAGTCGCTGGGCGCCATCGGCCTGGCGGCGCGCGAGAACCTCGACAACCTGATCTTCGTCATCAACTGCAACCTGCAGCGCCTCGACGGCCCGGTGCGCGGCAACGGCAAGATCATCCAGGAGCTCGAGGGCGAGTTCCGCGGCGCCAACTGGAACGTGGTCAAGCTGATCTGGGGCAAGGGCTGGGACGCGCTGCTCGAGAAGGACCATGACGGCGCGCTGCGCAAGATCATGATGGAGTGCAACGATGGCGACTACCAGTCGTTCAAGGCCAACGACGGTGCCTACGTGCGCAAGAACTTCTTCGGCCGCGACCCGCGCACCTTGAAGATGGTCGAGCACATGAGCGACGACGAGGTCTGGAACCTGCAGCGCGGCGGCCACGATTCGCAGAAGGTCTACGCGGCCTTCCACGCGGCCCAGAACCACCAGGGCCAGCCCACCGTGCTGCTCGTCAAGACCGTCAAGGGCTTCGGCATGGGCAAGATCGGCGAGGGCAAGAACACGGTCCACCAGACCAAGAAGCTCAACGACGACGACATCCGCGCCTTCCGCGACCGCTTCAACATCCCGATCCCCGACAGCCAGATCGCCGAGCTGCCGTTCTACAAGCCGGCCGACGACACGCCGGAAATGAAGTACCTGCACGAGCGCCGCAAGGCCCTGGGCGGCTACCTGCCGCACCGCCGCGTCAAGGCCGAGGAGAGCTTCACCGTGCCCGCGCTCGAGACCTTCAAGGCGGTGCTCGAGCCCACGGCCGAGGGCCGCGAGATCTCGACCACGCAGGCCTACGTGCGCTTCCTCACGCAGTTGCTGCGCGACCAGGCCCTGGGCCCGCGCGTGGTGCCGATCCTGGTCGACGAGGCGCGCACCTTCGGCATGGAAGGCCTGTTCCGCCAGGTCGGCATCTACAACCCGCACGGTCAGCAGTACACCCCGGTCGACAAGGACCAGGTCATGTACTACAAGGAAGACAAGGCCGGCCAGATCCTGCAAGAGGGCATCAACGAGGCCGGCGGCATGTCGAGCTGGATCGCGGCGGCCACGTCGTACAGCACGAACAACCGCATCATGGTGCCGTTCTACGTGTACTACTCGATGTTCGGCTTCCAGCGCATCGGCGACCTGGCCTGGGCGGCCGGCGACATGCAGGCGCGCGGCTTCCTGCTCGGCGGCACCTCGGGACGCACCACGCTGAACGGCGAAGGCCTGCAGCACGAGGACGGCCACAGCCACATCCTGGCCAACACCATCCCGAACTGCGTGAGCTACGACCCGACCTTCGCGCACGAAGTCGGCGTGATCCTGCACCATGGCCTCAAGCGCATGGTCGAGAAGCAGGACAACGTCTACTACTACCTCACGCTGCTCAACGAGAACTACCCGATGCCCGGCCTGCAGCCCGGCACCGAGGAACAGATCATCAAGGGCATGTACCTGTGCAAGCAGGCGCCGACGGTCAAGGCGGCCAAGGGCAAGGAAGCCCCCACCGTGCAACTGCTGGGCTCCGGCACCATCCTGCGCGAGAGCTTCGCGGCGCAGGAACTGCTCGAGAAGGACTGGGGCGTGAGCGCCGGCGTCTGGAGCTGCCCGAGCTTCAACGAGCTGACCCGCGACGGCCAGGACGCCGACCGCTGGAACCTGCTGCACCCGACCGAGGAAGCGCGCGTGCCCTTCGTGGCGCAGCAGCTCGGCGGCAGCACCGGCCCGGTGGTCGCCTCGACCGACTACATGAAGGCCTACGCCGAGCAGATCCGTCCCTTCGTCCCCAAGGGCCGCAACTACAAGGTGCTGGGCACCGACGGCTTCGGCCGCAGCGACTTCCGCAACAAGCTGCGCGAGCACTTCGAGGTCAACCGCCACTACATCGTGGTGGCCGCGCTCAAGGCCCTGGCCGAGGACGGCGTGCTGCCGGCCGCCAAGGTGGCCGAGGCGATCAAGAAGTACGGCATCAATGCCGACAAGGTGAACCCGCTCTACGCGTAATCACGATTCCCCACAACCAAGACGCGCCTTCCGGCGGGAGACAAACGATATGGCAGCAGTGGAAGTCAAGGTACCCGACATCGGCGATTTCGATGAAGTCGCTGTGATCGAGGTGCTGGTGAAAGTGGGCGACACGGTCAAGCCCGAGCAGTCGCTCATCACCGTGGAGTCGGACAAGGCCTCGATGGAGATTCCGTCGTCGTCCGCCGGCGTGGTCAAGGAACTCAAGGTCGAGGTCGGCAGCAAGGTGAAGGAAGGTTCGGTGGTGCTGGTGCTCGAGGCCGAAGGGGCCGGCCAGGCCGCCGCGCCGGCGCCCGCGGCCGCACCCGCGGCCAGCGCGCCGGCATCCGCCGCCGCGGCACCCGCACCCGCTGCGGCGGCTGCACCGGCCGCCGCCGCCGGCCCGGTCGACGTGAAGGTGCCCGACATCGGCGACTTCAAGGACGTCGCGGTCATCGAGGTGCTGGTCAAGCCCGGCGACACCATCAAGGTCGAGCAGTCGCTGATCACGGTCGAATCGGACAAGGCCTCGATGGAGATCCCGTCGTCGGCCGCCGGCACGCTCAAGGAACTCAAGGTCAAGGTCGGCGACGTCGTCAACATCGGCGACCTGATCGCGGTGATCGAAGGCGCCGCCCCCGCTGCGGGCGCCGCGCCCGCACCGGCGCCGGCTCCCGCGGCGGCCGCTGCGCCCGCCACGGCTTCGGCCTCCGCGCCCGCACCGGCTCCGGCTGCTCCCGCGCCGGCCGCCGCCGCGCCGCACGATCCCACCAGGAGCCCGTCGGCCGGCCTGCCGCATGCCTCGCCCTCGGTGCGCAAGTTCGCGCGCGAACTCGGCGTGCCGCTCGAGGAGGTCAAGGGTTCCGGTCCCAAGGGCCGCATCACGCAGGAAGACGTCCAGGGCTTCACCAAGGCCGTGATGAGCGGCCAGGCCACCACCAAGGCTTCGGCCGCGGCCAAGCCCGCGGCCGGTGGCGGTGCCGACGGCGCCGCGCTGGGCCTGCTGCCCTGGCCGAAGGTCGACTTCACGAAGTTCGGCACGGTCGAGCGCAAGGACCTGTCGCGCATCAAGAAGATCAGCGGCGCGAACCTGCACCGCAACTGGGTGATGATCCCGCACGTCACGAACAACGACGATGCCGACATCACCGAGCTCGAAGCCTTCCGCGTCGCCACCAACAAGGAGAACGAGAAGTCGGGCGTGAAGGTCACGATGCTGGCCTTCGTGATCAAGGCGGTGGTCTCGGCGCTCAAGAAGTTCCCCGAGTTCAACACCAGCCTCGACGGCGACACGCTGGTCTACAAGCAGTACTTCCACATCGGCTTCGCGGCCGACACGCCCAACGGCCTCGTGGTGCCGGTGCTGCGCGATGCCGACAAGAAGGGCATCCTGCAGATCAGCCAGGAGATGGGCGAGCTCGCCAAGAAGGCGCGCGACGGCAAGCTCGGCGCGGCCGACATGCAGGGCGGCTGCTTCTCGATCAGCTCGCTCGGCGGCATCGGCGGCACGCACTTCACGCCGATCATCAACGCGCCCGAAGTGGCCATCCTCGGCCTCTCGAAGAGCGCGATGAAGCCGGTGTGGGACGGCAAGCAGTTCGTGCCGCGCCTGACGCTGCCGCTGTCGCTGTCCTATGACCACCGCGTGATCGACGGTGCCTCGGCGGCGCGTTTCAACGCCTACCTGGGCCAGGTGCTCGCCGACTTCCGCCGCGTGCTGCTATGAGCGCCGAGGCTGCTTCGGCGGCCGCTGCGCCCCTGGCGAACCGGCGCGAGGCCCCATGACCACGGTCGTGGCCGTCCGCAAGAACGGCCAGGTCGCCATGGCGGCCGACGCGCTCGTGACCTTCGGGGACACGCGGCTCACGCACCGGCAGGAGGCGAACCAGAAGATCTTCTCGATCGAGGACGCCGCCGGCCACAGCCTGTTCGCGATGGCCGGCGCCGCGGCGCACTTCCTGGTGCTGCAGCATGCGCTGGCCGCGCAGCCGCGCGAGTCGCTGCTGTTCGGCAGCAAGCACGAGGTGTTCCGCACCTTCACGATGCTGCATCCGGTGCTCAAGAGCTCGTTCTTCATGGAGACCAAGGAAGACGACCACGAGCCCTACGAGTCGAGCCAGTTCACGATGCTGCTGGCCAACGCGAGCGGGATCTACGGCATCTACAGCTACCGCGAGGTGTTCGAGTTCAAGCAGTTCTGGAGCATCGGCTCGGGACGCAGCTTCGCGCTCGGCGCCATGCATGCGGTGTACGACCAGAAGTCGCGCTCGGCGCGCGACGTGGCGGAGGCGGGGATCGCCGCCGCCTGCGAATTCGATCGCAATTCGGCCGGACCGGTCGACTCTCTCACACTCAAACTGAAAGTGTCCAAATGAGCGAACAACAAATCAAGGTGCCCGACATCGGCGACTTCGACGAAGTGGCGGTGATCGAGGTGCTGGTGAAGGTGGGCGACACGGTGAAGGCCGAGCAATCGCTGATCACGGTCGAATCGGACAAGGCCTCGATGGAGATTCCGTCGTCCGCGGCCGGCGTGGTGAAGTCGCTGGCGGTGAAGGTGGGCGACAAGGTCAAGGAAGGCTCGGTGGTGTTGACGCTGGAGGCGGATGCCGCCGCCGCGCCCGCGCCGGCTGCAGCGGCCCCGGCGCCCGCCGCCGCGGCGCCCGCGCCCAAGGCCGCGGCGCCCGCACCGGCCCCGGTCGCGGCACCCGCGGCCTCGAACTACGGCGGCAAGGTCGACGTCGAGTGCGACGTCATCGTGCTCGGCGCCGGCCCCGGCGGCTACTCGGCCGCCTTCCGCGCCGCCGACCTTGGCCTGAAGGTCGTGCTGATCGAGCGCTACGCCACCCTCGGCGGCGTCTGCCTCAACGTCGGCTGCATCCCCTCGAAGGCGCTGCTGCACGTGGCCTCGGTGATGGACGAGGTCAAGCACTTCGCCGACCTCGGCGTGAGCTTCGCCGCGCCCACGGTCGACCGCGCCAAGCTGCTGGGCCACAAGAACAAGGTGGTGGGCAAGCTCACGAGCGGCCTCACCGCCATGGCCAAGATGCGCAAGGTCACGGTGCTGCGCGGCGTGGGCAACTTCGTCGACCCGCATCACATCGAGGTCGAGGAGACCTCGGGCACCGGCTGGGACACCACCGGCAGCAAGCAGACCGTGAAGTTCCGCAGCGCCATCATCGCCGCCGGCTCGCAGGCCGTGAGCCTGCCCTTCATGCCGAAGGACCCGCGCGTGGTCGACTCCACCGGCGCGCTCGAACTCGGCACCGATCCCAAGCGCATGCTGATCCTGGGCGGCGGCATCATCGGCCTCGAGATGGGCACGGTGTATTCCACGCTCGGCGCGCGCCTCGACGTGGTCGAGATGCTCGACGGCCTGATGCAGGGCGCCGACCGCGACCTGGTGAAGGTCTGGCAGAAGATGAACGCGCCGCGCTTCGACAACCTCATGCTCAAGACCAAGACGGTCGGCGCCGAGGCCACGAAGGAGGGCATCAAGGTCACCTTCGAGGGCGAGAACGCGCCCAAGGAACCGCAGGTCTACGACCTGGTGCTGCAGGCCGTGGGCCGCAGCCCCAACGGCAAGAAGATCGGCGCCGAGAAGGCCGGCGTGGCCGTCGGCGAACGCGGCTTCATTCCGGTCGACATCCAGATGCGCACCAACGTGCCGCACATCTTCGCGATCGGCGACATCGTCGGCCAGCCGATGCTGGCCCACAAGGCGGTGCACGAGGCGCACGTGGCGGCCGAGGTGATCGCGGGCGAGCTCAAGGGCGACAAGGAGTTGGCGAGCGCGGCCTTCAATGCCCGCGTGATCCCGAGCGTGGCCTACACCGACCCCGAGGTGGCGTGGGTGGGCCTGACCGAGGACCAGGCCAAGGCCGAAGGCATCAAGGTCAAGAAGGGCCACTTCCCGTGGACCGCCTCGGGCCGCGCGATCGCCAACGGCCGCGACGAGGGCTTCACCAAGCTGCTGTTCGACGCCGAGACGCACCGCATCCTCGGCGGCGGCATCGTCGGCACCCATGCCGGCGACATGATCGGCGAGATCGCGCTGGCCATCGAGATGGGCGCCGACGAGATCGACATCGGCAAGACCATCCATCCGCATCCCACGCTGGGCGAGAGCATCGGCATGGCGGCGGAAGTGGCGCACGGCACCTGCACCGACCTGCCGCCGCAAAAGCGCTGAGGGGTCGGGGGCCGCCTCGCGGCCTTCGCCCAAAACAAAAAAATCCCGCGGCTGCGGGATTTTTTTCGTCCCGGCCCCAGTGCGAAGTGGGCCGAAGGAGGGGAATTCAGTCGCCGGTGCGGGCCGACGCCGCGGCGGCGCGGATCTCGTCGTTCGATCCGCCGCCGAGCACGCGGCGGGCGCCGTCGAAGCGGCGGCTCCAGTAGCTGCCGTTCATGTCTTCCACGCGCACCTGGGCGCCCGAGCGCGGCGAGTGGATGAACTTGCCTTCGCCGACGTAGATGCCCACATGGCTGAAGGCGCGGCGCATGGTGTTGAAGAACACGAGGTCTCCGGGCTTGAGTTCGCTGCGGTCGATCTTCTCGGTGGCGGCGGCCTGTTCTTCCGCGCGGCGCGGCAGCATGTGGCCGACCGTCTGGTTGTACATGGCGCGCACGAAGCCGCTGCAATCGAAGCCGGTGTCTTCCGAATTACCGCCGCGGCGGTACGGAACACCGAGGAAGCCGATGGCGGTCATCACGAGATCGGAGGTGCGCTCGGTGACGGTCTGGCGGACTTGCCTCAGTTGCCCCACCAGGCCTTTTTCGGCCAGGAGTTGGCCGACTTCGTCGGTCCGGTCCGATGGTTGGGGAGCTGCATGGGCAGCGACGGCAATCAGGAGGGACGCGGGTAGGACGAAAAAACGCATGGCGCGTAGGATATTGATGACGGCTGGCACTGTCAATTTGATCTGAATTAGAGATTGTGCCGCCAACCCGTTGATTTATTTGAAATTTTTGAATCATCGGACAACTAAAATGTAACGGTCGACCCGTGATGCCGGATAAACAGTTCGGCCTCCAAGACCCTTCGAAGTCGACAACTGTCTTCATGTGGGTTTGAAAAACCGCCAAGATCATTCGTTTTGCGGGGAAAACACATGAAATCGCTCTCCAGGCCCTCTCGCCGCGTCCTCGGCCGTGTTTTCGTCATGTCGGGTTTGATCTTTGGCGCGGCCGCCATGGCACAGGGTCGATCTGAGACCGTGGCTTCGGGGCTCGAAAGTCCCTGGGGCGTGGGCTTCCTGCCGGGCGACCGTTTCGTGGTCACCGAGAAGCCCGGGCGCATCCGCATCGTGGCCAAGGACGGCAAGCTGGGCGCGCCGCTGGCCGGCCTGCCGGCCATCGCGGCGGGCGGGCAGGGCGGCCTGCTCGACGTGCTCGTCGACGCGGACTTCCGCAGCAACCGCACGCTGTACTTGTGCTTCTCGGAGCCCGATGCCGGCGGCAGCGCCAACAGCACCGCGCTTGCGCGGGCGCGGCTGTCATCCGACGACACCCGGCTCGAGAACCTGCAGATCATCTTCAGCCAGAAGCCCAAGGTCGCGAGCCGCGCGCACTTCGGCTGCCGCATCGTCGACCGCGGCGACGGCACGCTCTATCTCACGCTGGGCGACCGCTTCAGCCGCAAGGAAGATGCGCAGCGGCTCGACAACCACCTCGGCAAGATCGTGCGCATCCGCAAGGACGGCAGCGTGCCCGACGACAACCCCTACGCCGGCCGGCCGGGCCCGCTGCCCGAGATCTGGAGCTACGGCCACCGCAACGGGCAGGGCGCCACGCTCGGGCCCGACGGCCGCCTGTGGATGACCGAGCACGGCCCGCAGGGCGGCGACGAGATCAACATCGCGCAGGCCGGCCGCAACTACGGCTGGCCCGTGATCACCTACGGCGAGAACTACGGCGGCGGCAAGATCGGCGACGGCATCACGGCCAAGGAAGGCATGGAGCAGCCGCTGCACTATTGGGTGCCCTCGATCGCGACCTCGGGCATGGCCTTCCTGACCAGCGACCGCTATGGCGCCGCATGGAAGGGCAACCTCTTCGTCGGCTCGCTGAAGTTCGGCTACCTCGACCGCATCGAGCTCAAGGACGGCAAAGTGGTGGCCGAGCACAAGCTGCTCGAGGACGGGCGCGCGCGCATCCGAGACGTGAAGCAGGGGCCCGACGGGCTGCTCTACGTGCTGACCGACGAGTCGAACGGCAAGCTGCTGCGGCTGCGGCCGAACTGAGCGTCAGCCGGGGCAGCCGGGCAGCGACAGCGTCGGCAGCATCCGCTGCCACAGGCGCCGCCATTCGGGCCAGTCGTGGCCGCCCTCGGTGGTGAAGACGCGTTCGGCCGGCAGCGCACCGGCCAGCAGCCGGTGACTGAAGGCGAAGCGGTCGTCGAGGCCGTAGCCCAGGTAGAGCGGCGGCCGCGCGCCCGCCGTCTGCGTGTAGCCCGCGTAGCCGCGCAGCCATTGCCAGAGCTGGGTTTCGTTCGGCGTGCGCGGGGTGGCGGCGCCGCTGTCGAGCGGCCCGTTCCACTTCGCGAGTCCGCCCGCGTTGGCGATGTCGGTGCTCAGCGTGCGTTCGCCCAGGTAGGGCGCGATCGCCACCACGCCGGCCACTTCGCCCGGATGCGTCTGCGCGTAGAGCAGGCCGCCGAAGCCGCCGAGCGAGATGCCGACGATCCAGATCTGGCGGTAGCCCTGGCGCCGCGCGGGGGCGATCACGTCGGCATCCAGCCGCTGCAGCACGGTCCTGTCGTTGTAGTAGCCGAGGTGCGCGTCGACCAGCATCGTGTCGACCGCGAGCCGGTTCTCGCGCACCGCCTCGACGAAGCCTTCGCGCTCGAACTCGTCGGGCGTCGAATAGGCGCCCGGCAGCATCACGAGCAGGGTGTCGGCCTGGCGCGTGCAGCGCTGGGTTTCGAGCACGGTCGCCAGCGGCACCGTGCTCTTGCGCACGCCGCCGCAGCCGGCCACCAGCAGCACGGCACCGATGCCGAGAGCCGCGAGGCAGAGCCGCTTCGTCAGGACTTTCATCCCGCCGAGTCTAGGCCTGGGCGCGGTGAGGCTTGGGCAGTTCGACCATCACCGGCTGCCCGGGCGTGGAGCAGCCCGTGTCGCAGCACTTGCCGGGCTGGCGGTTGCGCGTGATCGCGCGCTGCGGATCGTGCGGCGCGGCCGCGGGCGAGCCGTCGGCGGCGATGCCGCGCTCCAGCAGCCGCTCGACCAGCTCCACCTTCGAGCCCACCGGGTAGTGGCGCCAGATCTCCTGCTTCATCGCGGCGGGCGAACCGCCGCCGTGCAGGCTGATCACGCTGTACCAGCCGCCCTGGTAGCCGGCCGTCAGGTCCTCGATGAAGCGGGCCGCCTCGATGCGCTGTTCGTAGGGCACGGCCGGATTGGCGCGCAGCACGTCCGACAGCCGCGCCGCGGTCTCGGGGTTGTGGTCCTCGTCGGGGCCGGGCAGGGTGACGATCAGGCCGCCGCTCACGGTGTGGGCGATGCGGTGCATGTCGTAAATCCTGGTCGCGAGCAGCAGCTTGCCGATGTTGCTGAACACCGGGTCGGGCATGAAGACCGGGCAGTGCTCGTCGGCCTTGCCGTAGACGCTGGCCGCCACGCCGCAGGCGAAGAAGCCCTCGGTGATGCTGATGAGCTCGACCATCTGCTCGCGCAGGTGGCTCTCCTTGCCCGGGTCGAAGCCGTTGGCCTCGCACATCAGCGCGCCGGCGCCGATCAGCAGGTCGCCGAAGCCCGCGCGCGCGCCGATGCAGCTGTGGCGGTGGTGGGTGGCGTAGCTGTAGGTGAGGTGGCCCGAGTGTTCCCAGCTGCCGTCGGAGCCGTCGTAGAACACGCGCTCCCACGGCACCAGCACTCGGTCGAAGATGCACACGCCGGTGCTCTGGCCGTACTTGCGGCTGAACAGGGCGTCGCCGTGCTCGAGCTTCTCGCCGGGCCGGCCGGCCGGTCGTGCCACGATCGTCAGGCCCGGCGCGTCGAGCGGCACCGCGCAGCAGACGGCGAAGTCGGCGTCCTCGCGGCCCATGTTGCGGCAGGGCATTACAAGCAGCTCGTGCACGTAGGGCGCGCCGGTCACGATGGCCTTGGTGCCCGAGATCACGATGCCGCGCGCGTTGCGTTCCACCACGTGCACGTAGCTGTCGACGTTGGCCTGCTCGTGCGGCCGGCGGCTGCGGTCGCCCTTGGCGTCGGTCATGGCCACGCCCAGGGTCAGGTCCTGGTCCTGGACGCGGTGCAGGTACTCGAGGAAGCGTGCCGTGTGCTCGCCGCCGCCGCGCGCGTCGTCGATGCGCGCCGACACCTGGGCGATCGCGTTGAGCGCGTCGTGCGTGAGGTAGCGCTGCGCGCAGCCGGTTTCCTGACACACCAGCCGCACCGCCTCGAGCTTGTTGAGCAGGTCGCCGGCGCTGGTGTTGAGGTGCGAGAGCCGGTTCACGCGCTTGCCGCTGGTGTGCTGTACCGCGGTCATCAGCGGTTCGTACTGCGCCTTCAGCGCATGGTCGTAGGTCAGCGCGATGGCGTTGATGCCGGGGCGGAACGCGGGCTCGTCGGCCACGCTCTCGACGCGCCGGCCATCGACGTAGACGACGGGCTTGTAGCGGCGCAGCGATTCGCGGTAGTCGGCGCCGGACATCAGCGCGGCCGAGGGGAGCGGGGCGTTCATCGTGGGTGTCTCCGGTGGTTGTCGTGCGGGCCGGATCGGGCCGGCTCCGCTAAATTTAAACACTGTTCAAAAAATTGATCAACCGTTAAGAAAAATGAGCAACACTTAAAAGAAGGGCTACAGTCCAGCCCATGCAGGCCAAGCTCCAACGACGACAGACCCTGAGCGATGCGCGCCGCGCGCTGGTGCTCGACGCGGCGCGGGCCGTGTTCTCCGAGGCCGGCATCGAGGGCGCGAGCATTCGCGAGATCGCGCGTCGCGCCGGCTACACGCCCGGTGCCATCTATTCGTACTTCGAGAGCAAGGAGGCGATCTACGCCGCGCTGCTCGACGAATCGCTGCTGCGCCTGCGCACCGCGGTGGGGGAGGCCGAGGCCTTCGCGGAGCGGCCCGCGCTGACATTGGCGTCCAAGGCGCGGGCCTGGTTCGGCTTCTACGCGGCCCATCCGCGCGAGCTCGACCTCGGCTTCTACCTGGTGCACGGCATGCGGCCGCGCGGCCTGACCAGCGAGCTCGACCATGCGCTCAACGACCGGCTGAAGGAGGCGCTCGACCCCTGCGAGGAAGCGCTGCGCGCCATGGGCCTCGATGCCGCCGAGGCGCTGCGCGAGAACACCGCCCTGTTCGCGCACGGCGTGGGCCTGCTGCTGATGCGGCACACCGGGCGCATCCGCATGTTCGGGCAGTCGGCCGATGCGCTGTTCGAGGCCTACATCGGGCAGCTCGTGGCCCGCGTGCGGCCGGCGGTGGCCTGAGCCGGCGTTTTCGGTGTTAGTTTCCAGGGTCCAGGACGCACGGCGTCCCCGCAACCCTCAGAAGAAAGAACCTCGCCCATGCTGCTCGACGCATCCCAATCCCAACTCGTGCTGGTCGACTATCAGGCGCGACTGATGCCGGCGATCTTCGAGTCGGAGGCGGTCGCGCAGAACGCGGTCCGCCTCGGCAAGATGGCCCGGCTGTTCGATGTGCCCGTCTTCGGCACCGAGCACAACCCGTCCAAGCTCGGCGAGAACCTGCCCGATATCCGCGCGCTGTGCCGCCGCACGCTGCCGAAGATGCACTTCAGCGGCGTCGAGGAGGGGCTGGGCGAATGGCTGCGCGTGCCGGCGAAGGCGCCGCAGGGCAATGCGCGCAGCCTGCCCAAGCACCTGCAGAAGCCGGCCGCGCCCGCCGAGGAGCGCAACACCATCGTCATCGCCGGCTGCGAAGCCCATGTCTGCCTGCTGCAGACCGCGCTCGACCTGCTGGAGGACGAGTTCGAGGTCTGGGTCGTCACCGATGCTTGCGGTTCGCGCACCGAGCGCAACCGCGACGCCGCCTTCGACCGCCTGGCCGGCGCGGGCGCCGAACTGGTGACGACGGAGATGGTCGGCTTCGAATGGCTGCGCACGGCCGAGCACCCGGCCTTTCCGGAGCTGCTCGCGCTGGTGCGCTGAGCGCGCCGGGCGTCAGTCCTGCCGCACCTCGCTCGCGAGCAGCGGCATGCCGAGTTCGCGCAGGGCCTGCTGGATCTGCGCCACTGGTGCCTGGCGCACCGTCATTCCTGTCTCCACCGCGATCGCGGCGGCCACGCCCGCGGCCTGGCCGGTCGCCATGCAGGCCGGCATGTTGCGCGACCGCGCATGGGCCTCGTGGTTGGCCGAGATGCAGCGGCCCGCGACCAGCAGCTGCTCGATCCGCTTCGGCAGCAGGCAGCGGTAGGGGATCTCGTAGGGCGGCATGCTCTGGAAATCGACGTCGCCGCCCTTGGGGTCGTGGATGTCGAGCGCCGAAGTGTCGGCGGCGATGCTGTCCTCGAAACGGGTCTCGCCGCGCGAGTCGGGGCCGGTCAGCGTGTATTCGCCCTCGATGTGGCGCGTTTCGCGCACGCCCAGGATCGGCGAGACCTGCCCGAGCCGCGCCTGCTCGAAGCCCGGCACGCGCTCGCGCAGGAAACGGCACACGCCCTCGATCTGGCGATAGCACTCGAGGATCGCGCCCGTGAACTGCGCCGGCGAGAACACGTCGACGCCGAGCACGCGCGTGGCATTCACGTACATCTGGCCGTCGGCCGTCTTCAGCGTGATGTTGTCGCGCTGCAGCTTCACGCCGGTTTCGTCCTGGAAGCGCCGCAGCATGCCGTTGAAGCCGGTCAGCCACAGGCCGTAGGCCAGCCCTTCACGGTCGCGCGGGATGGCGCGCGCGGGCACGTCCTCGCAGTCGCGGGCCCAGTCGGCCAGGCGCTCGAGGTCGACGTTCTTCATGATGAAGTACATCGACACCGGCTGCATGCGGGCCTCGGCTTCGCCCGAACCCATCACGAACGGGGCGCCGGCCTTGGCCGCCATGTCGGCATCGGCCGAGCAATCGATCAGCACCTGGGCCGCGATGAACTGGCGCCCGGCCTTGCTCTCGATGAACACGCCCTTGACCGTGCCGTCCTCCACCCGCGGCGCGGAGACGAAGGTCTCGAACAGGATCTGCACGCCGGCCTCCACGCACAGGCGCGTGAGCAGCATCTTCATGACCTCGGGATCGGTCGGCGAGGCGATGCGCACGCCGCCGGTCTTGGTGGTGGCCATGTAGTCCTCGCCGGCGCCGCCGGCCGAGCGCGCGAGGTTCCAGATCTCGAGCGGGATGCCGCCGATCAGCGAGCCCGAGGGCTTGGTGTTCAGGCCCAGCGTGAGGATGCCGCCGAGCGAGCCGAAACGCTCGATCAGCACGACCTTGCGGCCGCGCCGCGCGGCGGCGATGGCCGCGACCGGGCCCGTGGTGCCGCCGCCGACGATGACGATGTCGGCCTCCATCAGCACGGGAGTCTGGCGGGCGGGTTCTTGGATGGTGCTCTGTGTCACTGCGTTGCTTTCCTGGGGTGGGTGGGAATGGAGGGGAGGGCGGTCAATCGAGCTTGGCGCCCGATTCCTTGATGGCCTTGGACCACTTCGCGATCTCGCTGCGGTTCCAGGCCGCGAACTGCTCGGGCGTGTTGCCGACCACGATCGCGCCGGTGGCCGCCAGCTGCTTCTGCAGCTCGGGCAGGCGCAGCACCGCGACCATGTCGTTGTAGATCTTGTCGGCCACCGGCTTGGGCGTGCCCGCCGGCACCAGGGCGCCGATCCAGGACACGGCCTCGAAGCCCGGCAGGCCGGATTCGGCGGCGGTCGGCACCTCGGGCAGTGCGTCGACCCGCTTCAGGCTGGTCACCGCCAGCGGCTTGAGCCGGTTCGACTTCACATGCGGCATGACGGCGACGATGTTGTCGAACATCAGCCCGATCTGCCCGCTGAACATGTCGTTGTAGGCCGCGGGCGTGCCCTTGTAGGCCACGTGCAGCAGGTCGGTGCGGGTCTCCGCCTTGAACATCTCGCCGGCCAGGTGGTTCGAGGTGCCCACGCCGCCCGAGCCGAAGTTGAGCTTGCCGGGATTGGCGCGCGCGTACTCGACCAGTTCCTTGACGTTGTTGGCCGGCACCGAGGGGTTGGCCACCAGCACCAGCGGCGTGATGGTGACCAGCGTCAGTGGCTGGAAGTCCTTGAGGTAGTCGTAGTTGAGCTTGGTGTAGAGGGTGGTGCTGATCGCGTTGGCGACGGTACCGAAGAAGATCGTGTAGCCGTCGGCCGGCGCGCGCGCGGCGAGTTCGCTGCCGAGGTTGCCGCCCGCGCCGGGCTTGTTGTCGATGACCACCGGCTGGCCCCATTTCTCCGACAGCTTCTGTCCCACGGCGCGCGCCACCACGTCGGTGGCGCTGGCGGCCGGGAAGCCGAACAGGATGCGGACCGGCTTGGTCGGCCACGGGGTGTCGGCGAAGGCCGGGCTGCCGGCCAGGCCGGCGAGGGCGGCGGCCACGGTGGCCGCGAGCAGGCTTCTCTTGCGCATGGTTTGTCTCCTGGGCTTTGGATCCATGGGGCGGTCTTGCTTGCGCCCCTGTTCATTCAGAGCTTCAATGCTATGGTGCTATATAGCACTTGTCAACTTCGGAGGCGGGTAGCATCGCGTCCCATCACCTCATGAACGAACTCGACAGCCCAGCTTCCGACGATCCCCTGGGTGCCTACACGCACCCGGGCGCCTCGGGCCTGGCCAAGTACGCGCAGTTGCGCGAAACCCTGGTGACCGCCATCCGCAGCGGCTACTGGCGTCCTGGCAGCCAGCTGCCGGCCGAACGCGAACTGGCGCGGCGCACCCGCTACAGCCTCGGCACGGTGCAGCGCGCGCTGCGCGAGCTGGCCGACGACGGCATCGTGGTGCGTACCCATGGCAGCGGCACCTATGTGGCCGAGGGGCGCGGTGCCATCGATGCGCCGCTGCACCTGCGCTTCCTCGGCGACGAGGGCGGCGCGGCCAGCTTCCTGCCGCTCTACCCCAAGGTGCTGTCCCGCGCACGGGTGCCCGAGCGCGGTCCCTGGTCCGACTGGCTGCGGCTCGGCGGCGAGGACGTGGTGCGCATCTCGCGGCGCATCAGCGTCAACCACGAGTTCAACGTGTTCAATCGGCTCTACTTCAGCGCGGCGGCGTTTCCCGGCATCGCCTCGGCGCCGCTGCCCAGCCTCGACGGCGCCAACCTCAAGCAGTTGCTCGGCACCGAGGGCCACATGCCGGTGACGGAAATGCGCCAGCGCGTGTCGTTCGTGGTCTTCGGCGACGAGGCGAGCGGCGTGCTCGAGGTGCCGCCCGGCACGCGCGGCATGCTGCTCGAGAGCGCGGCCATGGCGGGGCGCCAGCCGCTGTACTTCTTCGAGTCGTTCATTCCGCCGAACGAGCGCCGGCTCGACGTTTCCTGAGCGCGCGGCAGGCCTGCGTCAGTTCCGCGCAAGCGCGCCTGCCGATGATCTTCGAGGACGGGCCGAGGCGCGCGTCCGCAGAAATACAAGCACGAGAGACAGGAGACAGCATGCCGAACTACGAAGAATTCCACCGCCGGTCGATCGACGCGCCCGAGGCTTTCTGGGCCGAGCAGGCCCGGCTCATCGACTGGCAGAGCCCGCCGCAACGGATCCTCGACGCGAGCCAGCCGCCGTTCGCGCGCTGGTTCGTCGGCGGCAGCACCAACCTGTGCCACAACGCCGTCGACCGCCACCTGGCCGAGCGCGGCGACCAGCCGGCGCTGATCTTCGTCTCGACCGAGACCGGCACCGAGAAGAGCTACAGCTTCCGCGAGCTGCATGCCGAGGTGCAGCGCACCGCCGCCAGCCTGATCGACCTGGGCGTGGGCCGCGGCGACCGCGTGCTGATCTACATGCCGATGATTCCCGAGGCCGCGTTCGCGATGCTGGCCTGCGCGCGCATCGGCGCCATCCACTGCGTGGTGTTCGGCGGTTTCGCGAGCGGCTCGCTGGCCACGCGCATCGAGGACGCCGAACCCAAGGTGGTGGTGAGCGCCGACGCCGGTTCGCGCGGCGGCAAGGTGATCGCGTACAAGCCGCTGCTCGACGAGGCGATCCGCCTGTCGAGCCACAAGCCCGGCGCGGTGCTGCTGACCGACCGCGGCCTGGCCCCCATGGCGCTGGTCGCGGGGCGCGACCACCTGGCGAGCGAGCTGCGGCAAAAGCACCTCGACGCGCAAGTGCCCTGCGCCTGGCTCGAGTCGACCGAGATCAGCTACACCATCTACACCAGCGGCACCACCGGCAAGCCCAAGGGCGTGCAGCGCGACGTGGGCGGCTACGCGGTGGCGCTGGCCGCGAGCATGAAGCACATCTTCGACGGCCGGCCCGGCGAGACCTACTTCTCCACCAGCGACATCGGCTGGGTCGTAGGCCACAGCTACATCGTCTACGGCCCGCTGATCGCCGGCATGGCGACGGTGATGTACGAGGGCCTGCCCACGCAGGGTCTCGACGGCCAGCCCGACGGCGGCATCTGGTGGCGTCTCGTCGAGAAGTACAAGGTGACGGTGATGTTCAGTGCGCCGACCGCGGTGCGCGTGCTCAAGAAACAGGATCCCGCACTGCTCAAGAAGTACGACCTCTCGACCTTGCGCGCGCTGTTCCTGGCCGGCGAGCCGCTCGACGAGCCCACCGGCCGCTGGATCGCCGAGGGCCTGGGCGTGCCGATCATCGACAACTACTGGCAGACCGAATCGGGCTGGCCGATCATCACCATCGCCAACGGCGTGGAGAAGAAACCCAGCAAGTTCGGCAGCCCGGGCGTGCCGATGTACGGCTACAAGGTGAAGATCCTGCACGAGTCGACCGGCGAGGAACTGACCGCGCCGAACGAGAAGGGCGTGGTCGTGGTCGAGGGGCCGACGCCGCCGGGCTTCATGCAGACCGTGTGGAGGGACGACGCGCGCTTCGTCAACACCTACTGGAAGAGCGTGCCCGGCAAGATGGTCTATTCGACCTTCGACTGGGGCATCCGCGACGAGGACGGCTATTTCTACATCCTCGGGCGCACCGACGACGTGATCAACGTGGCCGGCCACCGGCTCGGCACGCGCGAGATCGAGGAAAGCATCTCGGGCCACGCGGGCGTGGCCGAGGTCGCGGTGGTGGGCGTGGCCGACGCGCTCAAGGGCCAGGTCGCGATGGCCTTCGTGGTGCCCAAGGACGGGCGGGCCGCGAGCGACGAGGCGCTGGCGCTGAAGCTCGAGGGCGAGATCATGAAGACCGTGGCCGACCAGCTCGGCGCGCTGGCCCGGCCGGCGCGGGTGCGTTTCGTGGGCGGGCTGCCCAAGACCCGCAGCGGCAAATTGCTGCGCCGCGCCATCCAGGCGGTCTGCGAGGGCCGCGATCCGGGCGACCTGACGACCATCGACGACCCCGCCACGCTGCAGCAGATCAAACTGTTACTTAAGCCAGCCTGAGTTCCCCGCCTGGGGGGTTGTGCATCCGCTTTCAACCGTCATATGGTTGGCGTGGCACAATCGCCCTGTACTCAGGCCCTTCCCCAGCCACAGTCGCATCCGCCAATCGGTTCAGCCGTGTCGCGGAAGGTTTCTTAAACCAGCTCGTGCTTCCCACAGGGAAGCGAAGGTCAGCGCAATATGAGCGATTCATCGACTCCATCGGTGTATGCCGCCTACCAAGGCAACACCTATCTCTTCGGCGGCAACGCGCCCTATGTCGAGGAGATGTACGAAAACTACCTCGCCAACCCCGGCAGCGTGCCCGACAACTGGCGCACCTACTTCGACGCGCTGCAGCACGTCCCCGCCGCCGACGGCACCAACACCCGCGACGTTCCGCACCAGCCGGTCATCAATGCCTTCGCCGAACTGGCGAAGCAGGGCACGACCAAGGTCGTGCAGGCCAGCGGCGCCGACTCCGAACTCGGCCGCAAGCGCACCGCCGTCCAGCAACTGATCGCCGCCTACCGCAACGTCGGCGCCCGCTGGGCCGACCTCGATCCGCTCAAGCGCGCCGAGCGTCCCGCCATTCCCGAACTCGAGCCCTCGTTCTACGGCTTCACCGACGCCGACCTCGAGACGGTGTTCAACACCAGCAACACCTTCTTCGGCAAGGACACCATGTCCTTGCGCGACCTGCTCAACGCACTGCGCGAAACGTACTGCGGCACCATGGGTGCCGAGTACATGTACACCACCGACCAGAACCACAAGCGCTGGTGGCAGCAGCGGCTCGAGAGCGCCCGCACCAATCCCCAGCTCAGCGCCGAGCAGAAGAAGCACGTGCTCAACCGCCTGACCGCGGCCGAGGGCCTCGAGCGCTTCCTGCACACCAAGTACGTCGGCCAGAAGCGCTTCTCGCTCGAAGGCGGCGAAAGCTTCATCGTCTCGATGGACGAGCTGATCAACCAGGCCGGCGCCAAGGGCGTGCAGGAAATCGTGATCGGCATGGCCCACCGCGGCCGCCTCAACGTGCTGGTCAACTCGCTCGGCAAGATGCCGGCCGACCTGTTCGCCGAGTTCGACCACACCGCGCCCGAAGACCTGCCCAGCGGCGACGTCAAGTACCACCAGGGCTTCAGCTCGGACGTGACCACCCCCGGCGGCCCGGTCCACCTGAGCCTCGCGTTCAACCCCTCGCACCTCGAGATCGTGAATCCCGTGGTCGAAGGCTCGGTGCGCGCGCGCATGGACCGCCGCGCCGATCCGCAGGGCAAGCAGGTGCTGCCCGTGCTGGTGCACGGCGACGCGGCCTTCGCGGGCCAGGGCGTCGTGATGGAAACGCTGGCGCTGGCCGAGACCCGTGGCTACTTCACGGGCGGCACGGTGCACATCGTCATCAACAACCAGATCGGCTTCACCACCAGCGACCCGCGCGACAGCCGCTCGACGCTGTACTGCTCGGACATCGTCAAGATGATCGAGGCGCCGGTGCTGCACGTGAACGGCGACGATCCCGAAGCCGTGGTGCTCGCCACCCAGATCGCGCTGGACTTCCGCATGGAATTCCAGAAGGACGTGGTCGTGGACATCATCTGCTTCCGCAAGCTGGGCCACAACGAGCAGGACACCCCCTCGCTGACCCAGCCGCTGATGTACAAGAAGATCGCCCAGCATCCCGGCACGCGCAAGCTGTACGCCGACAAGCTGGCCGCGCAGGGCCTGGGCGACACGCTCGGCGACGACATGGTCAAGGCGCAGCGCGCCGCCTTCGACGAAGGCAAGAACACGGTCGACCCGGTGCTGACCAACTTCAAGAGCAAGTACGCCGTCGACTGGAGCCCGTACCTCAACAAGAAGTGGACCGACGCCGGCGACACCGCGATCCCCACCTCCGAGTGGAAGCGCCTGGCCGAGAAGATCACCACCGTGCCGCAAGGCTTCACGGTGCATCCGCTGGTCAAGAAGGTGCTCGACGACCGCGCCGCCATGGGCCGCGGCGACGTCAACGTCGACTGGGGCATGGGCGAGCACATGGCCTTCGCCTCGCTGGTGGCCAGCGGCTACCCGGTGCGCCTGTCGGGCGAGGACTCGGGCCGCGGCACGTTCACGCACCGCCACGCCGTCCTGCACGACCAGAACCGCGAGAAGTTCGACGAAGGCACCTACACGCCGCTGTCGAACGTGGCCGACAACCAGGCCCCGTTCGTCGTGATCGACTCGATCCTGTCGGAAGAGGCGGTGCTCGCGTTCGAATACGGCTACGCCTCGAACGACCCGAACACGCTGGTGATCTGGGAAGCCCAGTTCGGCGACTTCGTGAACGGCGCGCAGGTCGTGATCGACCAGTTCATCGCCTCGGGCGAAGTCAAGTGGGGCCGCGTCAACGGCCTCACGATGATGCTGCCGCACGGCTACGAAGGCCAGGGCCCCGAGCACAGCTCGGCGCGCCTCGAGCGCTTCATGCAGCTGAGCGCCGACACCAACATGCAGGTGGTGCAGCCGACCACGGCCAGCCAGATCTTCCACGTGCTGCGCCGCCAGATGGTGCGCAACCTGCGCAAGCCGCTGATCATCCTCACGCCCAAGTCGCTGCTGCGCAACAAGGACGCGACCTCGCCGCTGGCCGAGTTCACCAAGGGCAGCTTCCAGACCATCATTCCGGAAAGCAAGCCACTCAAGGCCGAGAAGGTCAAGCGCCTGATCGCCTGCTCGGGCAAGGTCTACTACGACCTGGCCAAGAAGCGCGAGGAGAAGGGCGACGAGGACGTGGCGATCATCCGCGTCGAGCAGCTCTATCCGTTCCCGCACAAGGCCTTCGCGGCCGAGATCAAGAAGTACCCGAACCTCGTCGACGTGGTGTGGTGCCAGGACGAACCGCAGAACCAGGGCGCCTGGTTCTTCGTGCAGCACTACATCCACGAGAACATGCAGGAAGGCCAGAAGCTCGGCTACGCCGGCCGCGCGGCCTCGGCCTCGCCGGCCGTCGGCTACTCGCACCTGCACCAGGAACAGCAGAAGGCACTGGTCGATGCCGCCTTCGCCAAGCTCAAGGGCTTCGTGCTGACCAAGTAATAGAACGATCTTTTTTCAACACGAACGACCCGCTCGGGCGCACGCGGCTTGGCCGCGGCGCCCGATCCCCCACGAGGGGCAGGCCGGGCGAAACCCGGCCCCAGGGGCACACACAAATCAAAGCGGAGCAAACTCCAAATGTCTATCGTCGAAGTCAAAGTCCCTCAGCTGTCCGAATCGGTGGCCGAAGCCACCATGCTCACCTGGAAGAAGAAGGCCGGCGAAGCCGTCGCCGTCGATGAAATCCTGATCGAGATCGAAACCGACAAGGTCGTGCTCGAAGTGCCGGCGCCCGCCGCCGGCGTGCTGGCCGAGATCGTGCAAGGCGACGGCGCCACTGTCGTGGCCGACCAGCTGATCGCGAAGATCGACACCGAAGGCAAGGCCAGCGCCGCGGCCCCGGCCGCCGCGCCCGCCGCCGCCGCCCCGGCACCCGCCGCCGCGCCCGCGGCCGCTGCCGCCGCCGCCGCCGCCGGCGGTGCCAAGTCCGACGTCGCCATGCCCGCGGCCGCCAAGCTGCTGGCCGACAACAACCTCAAGACCAGCGACGTCGCCGGCACCGGCAAGGACGGCCGCGTGACCAAGGGCGACGTGCTCGGCGCCGTGGCCTCGGGTGCCACCGCCAAGGCCGCGCCCGCCGCGATCCCCGCGCCGGCCGCCAAGCCCGCGCTGCCGCAGGTCGCCGCGCCCACCAGCGCGCCGGACCTGGGCGAGCGCCCCGAGCAGCGCGTGCCGATGAGCCGCCTGCGCGCGCGCATCGCCGAGCGCCTGTTGCAGTCGCAGTCGACCAACGCCATCCTCACGACCTTCAACGAGGTCAACATGGCGCCCGTCATGGACCTGCGCAAGCGCTTCCAGGACACCTTCACCAAGGAACACGGCGTCAAGCTCGGCTTCATGAGCTTCTTCGTCAAGGCCGCGGTGCATGCACTCAAGAAGTACCCGGTGCTCAACGCCTCGGTCGACGGCAACGACATCCTGTACCACGGCTACTTCGACATCGGCATCGCCGTCGGTTCGCCGCGCGGCCTGGTGGTGCCGATCCTGCGCAATGCCGACCAGATGAGCTTCGCCGACATCGAGAAGAAGATCGCCGAGTACGGCAAGAAGGCCCAGGAAGGCAAGCTCGGCATCGAGGAGATGACCGGCGGCACCTTCTCGATCTCGAACGGCGGCACCTTCGGCTCGATGCTCTCGACCCCGATCATCAACCCGCCCCAGTCCGCGATCCTCGGCGTGCACGCCACCAAGGACCGCGCCGTGGTCGAGAACGGCCAGATCGTCATCCGCCCGATGAACTACCTGGCGATGAGCTACGACCACCGCATCATCGACGGCCGCGAAGCCGTGCTGGGCCTGGTCGCCATGAAGGAAGCGCTGGAAGACCCGTCGCGCCTCCTGTTCGACATCTGATCGGAGGCACGAACAGATGGCCAACAAACAATTCGACGTCATCGTCATCGGCGGCGGCCCCGGCGGCTACATCGCCGCCATCCGCGCGGCGCAGCTCGGCTTCAACGTCGCCTGCATCGACGAGTGGAAGAACGGCAAGGGCGGCCCGGCACCGGGCGGCACCTGCACCAACGTCGGCTGCATTCCCTCGAAGGCACTGCTGCAGTCGTCGGAGCACTATGAGCAGGCGAACCACCACTTCGCCGACCACGGCATCAAGGTCGAGGGCCTGGGCATCGACCTCGCCAAGATGCTGGCCCGCAAGGACCAGGTCGTGAAGCAGAACAACGACGGCATCCTGTACCTGTTCAAGAAGAACAAGATCAGCTTCTTCCACGGCCGTGGTTCGTTCGAGAAGTCCGGCGACGCCGGCTACGACATCAAGGTGGCCGGCGCCGCCGAGGAAACCATCACCGGCAAGCACATCATCGTCGCCACCGGCTCCAACGCCCGTGCGCTGCCGGGCGCGGCCTTCGACGAGGAGAACATCCTCTCGAACGACGGCGCCCTGCGCATCGGCGCGGTGCCGAAGAAGCTGGGCCTGATCGGCTCGGGCGTCATCGGCCTCGAGATGGGCTCGGTGTGGCGCCGCCTCGGCGCGGAAGTCACGGTGCTCGAGGCGCTGCCGACCTTCCTCGGCACGGTCGACGAGCAGATCGCCAAGGAAGCCAAGAAGGCCTTCGACAAGCAGGGCCTGAAGATCGAGCTCGGCGTGAAGGTCGGCGAGATCAAGTCGGGCAAGAACGGCGTGAGCGTGGCCTGGACCAACGCCAAGGGCGAGGCCCAGACGCTCGAGGTCGACAAGCTGATCGTCTCGATCGGCCGCGTGCCCAACACCATCGGCCTGAACGCCGAGGCGGTGGGCCTGAAGCTCGACGAGCGCGGCGCCATCGCCGTGGACGACGACTGCAAGACCAGCCTGCCGAACGTGTGGGCGATCGGCGACGTGGTGCGCGGCCCGATGCTCGCGCACAAGGCGGAAGAAGAGGGCGTCGCCGTGGCCGAGCGCATTGCCGGCCAGCACGGACACGTCAACTTCAACACCGTGCCGTGGGTGATCTACACCAGCCCCGAGATCGCGTGGGTCGGCCAGACCGAGCAGCAGCTCAAGGCCTCGGGCCGCGCCTACAAGGCCGGCACCTTCCCGTTCCTGGCCAACGGCCGCGCGCGCGCGCTCGGCGACACGACCGGCATGGTCAAGTTCCTGGCCGACGCGGCCACGGATGAGATCCTGGGCGTGCACATCGTCGGCCCGCAGGCCAGCGAATTGATCTCCGAAGCCGTGGTGGCGATGGAGTTCAAGGCCAGCGCCGAGGACATCGCGCGCATCTGCCACGCGCACCCCTCGCTGTCGGAAGCCACCAAGGAAGCCGCGCTCGCGGTCGACAAGCGCACGCTGAACTTCTGATCCAGCGGCGAGCACGCCGCGGGCGGCCCTTCGCGGGCCGCCCGCGGCCATTCAACCCTTGAGCACCCCTCCCTTGAGCGTCAAACAGGCTTACGAAGCGGAACTCGCGGCGCGCGGGTTCAAGAGCGATCCCGCGCAGATGCGGGCCGTCGAGGCGCTCGACCGCTGCGCCACGGAATGGGCGGCCTACAAGTCGCAGCGTTCCAACGCGCTGAAGAAGCTCATCAACCGGCCCGAACTGCCGCGCGGCGTCTACATGTACGGTGGGGTGGGGCGCGGGAAGAGCTTCCTGATGGACCTCTTCTTCAATGCCGTGCCGCTGCGGCGCAAGACGCGCCTGCACTTCCACGAATTCATGCGCGAGGTGCACCGCGAGCTGCGCGAGCTGCAGGGCACCGTCAACCCGCTCGACGAGCTGGGCCTGCGCATCTCGAAGCGCTACAAGCTGATCTGCTTCGACGAGTTCCACGTCGCCGACATCACCGACGCGATGATCCTGCATCGCCTGCTGGTGGCGCTGTTCGAGAACGGCGTGGGCTTCGTCACCACTTCCAATTTCAAGCCCGACGACCTCTATCCCGGCGGGCTGCACCGCGACCGCATCCTGCCCGCCATCGAGCTGCTGAACCAGAAGCTCGAGGTGCTCAGCGTGGACAACGGCACCGACTACCGGCGCCGCACCATGGAGCAGCTGCGCATGTATCTCACGCCGAACGACGGCGAGACCGAGAAGGAGATGCGCAAGGCCTTCGAGAAGCTGGCCGAGACCGCCGACGAGAACCCCGTGCTGCACATCGAGTCGCGCGAGATCCGCGCGCGGCGCAAGGCCGGCGGCGTCGTCTGGTTCGACTTCAAGACGCTGTGCGGCGGGCCACGCTCGCAGAACGACTATCTCGAGATCGCGAGCCAGTTCCACACCGTGCTGCTGTCCGACGTGCCGCACATGCCGGTGCGCATGGCCTCGGAGGCGCGCCGCTTCACCTGGCTGGTCGACGTGCTGTACGACCGCCGCGTCAAGCTCATCATGTCGGCCGAGGTGCCAGCCGAGGCGTTGTACACCGAGGGGCCGCTGGCGCACGAGTTTCCGCGCACGGTCTCGCGGCTCAACGAGATGCAGTCGGCCGAATTCCTCGCGCTGGAACGCCGCATCGTCGACACTCGCCTCACATGAAGAAAACCCTCGTCCTTGCCCTGTGGATGCTGCTGGCCGGCCTGCCCGCCTGGGCCCAGTCCAACGCCGCCGCCGGCGCCGCCGACCTCGAGGCCGAGCGCAGCCGCCTGGCCTCCGAGCGCGCCGCCATCGAGGCGCGCTACCAGGGCGAACGCAAGGCCTGCTACGCCAAGTTCGCGGTCGAGGACTGCCTGCGCGACAGCCGCGCGCGCCGTCGTACCGAGACCGACCACATCAAGCGCCAGGAATCCTCGATCAACGACATCGAGCGCCAGCGCCGCGGCGCCGCCGAGCTGCGCAAGCTCGACGAGAAGAAGGCCACCGAGCGCCCGCAGGACTCCGCGCAGCAGCGCGAGCAGTCGATGCAGAACCAGCGCGAGCGCGAACAGCGTGCGGCCGACCATGCGCAGGGCCGTGCCGCGACGGCCGCCGAGGCGCCCGAGCGCCAGCGCCAGTTCGACCAGAAGCAGAGCAACCAGGCAGCCGAGCAGGCCAAGGCCGCGCAGCGCCGGGCCGAGGCGCCCGAACAGGTCCAGCGCTACGAGGAAAAGCAGCGCAAGGCCGAGGAGCACCGCGCCAGCCGCGAGCGGCAGAACGCCAGCCGAACCAAGCCGCGTGGCGCGCCGCTGTCGCCGGCCGAACCGGCCGCGCCGAAGCCCTGAGCGCCGCACGGCGGCCCGCGGGCCGCGGATCTCAGGCCGCCGGCAACGGCTCGAGCTTGAGCACCGCGATCGAGATGTTGTCGCCGGTGCCATGCGCGCGACGACGCGCCTCGCCCACCAGGATCTCTACCGCATCGCGCGGCGGCTGCGCATGCAGCACGCTCGCGAGCTCCTCGGGGGTGAAGTAGTGCCACAGGCCGTCGCTGCAGGCCATCAGCAGGTCGCCGGGCTGCATCCTCGGCACCTGGTCGGGCGCGATCGGCGGTGGTGTCGAGCGCATGCCCAGGCAGCCGAGCAGGATGTTGCCCTGCGGATGCACGTTGGCCTCGGCCTCGGTGATCTCGCCGCGGTCGATCAGCGTCTGCACGTACGAATGATCGCGCGTGCGCTTGATCAGCCGGCCGTCGTGGAAATGGTAGATGCGCGAATCGCCCGCATGGATCCAGGCGCAATCGCCGTTCGGGTTCATGAGAAAGGCCGCCAGCGTGCTGTGCGGTTCCTGCTCGCTCGACACGGCCGTGAGCTTGATCACCGTGTGCGCGTCCTCGAGCAGCTGGCGCAGCAGCGCCTCGGCCTGGTCGCGCGCGGGGTTGTAGCGCGCGAACAGCTGGCGCGCCGTCATCAGCACCTGGTCGGAGGCCTTGCGCCCGCCGCTGCGTCCGCCCATGCCGTCGGCCACCACGGCGAGCACGCAGCCCGGCGTGCGCGGATGCGCGATCAGCAGCACCTGGTCCTGCTGGTAGGGGCGGTCGCCCTTGTGCAGGCCGGTGGCGGCAACGAGTCGAAAGCCTTGGGTCATGAGCGCGAATGCGCCGATGCAGCGCCGCCTGTCTTCTCTGGAGTTCGTGTCACGACGTATTATCGAATGAACACGAGCCCGGGCCGCGCAGAAGATGCGCTCGCTCCTCCCACGTTGGATTCCAATCTCCACTCCCTTTCCCGCCAGCTGATCGAGCTGCGCATCGAGCATGCGGATCTCGATGCGTCCATCGACGGCCTGAGCGAGGTCGTGCCGCAGGACGAGCTGCTGCTGCGCCGCCTCAAGAAGCGCCGCCTCGCGCTGCGCGACCAGATCGTGCGGCTCGAGAACGCGATCGATCCGAAGGAGCCGGCATGAGTGCTGTGGGCCTGGAAGACACGCTCGCATCGAAGGTGCTCGAAGCCTTCTCCGAGGGCGGCGTGCTGTCGCGCGCGGCCGAGCAGTTCCGCGAACGCTCGGGCCAGACCGAGATGGCGATGGCCGTGGCACGCACCATCGAGCAGGGCGGCATGCTGGTGGTCGAGGCCGGCACCGGCGTCGGCAAGACCTTCTCGTACCTGGTGCCCGCGCTGCTGAGCGGCGAGCGCGTGCTGCTCTCGACCGCCACCAAGGCGCTGCAGGACCAGCTGTTCGGCCGCGATCTGCCGCGGCTGGTGGAGGCGCTGGGCCTGCCGGTGCGCACCGCGCTGCTCAAGGGCCGCGGCAGCTACCTCTGCCTGCACCGCCTCGACATGGCGCGCCACGATGCCTCGCTGCCCGAGCGCGGCAGCCTGCGCACGCTGGCGAAGATCGAGCAATGGTCCAAGGCCACGCGCACCGGCGACCTGGCCGAACTGCCGGGGCTCGACGAGCGCTCGCCGCTGATCCCGCTGGTGAGTTCCACGCGCGAGAACTGCCTGGGCGCGCAGTGCCCGCAGTTCAAGCCCTGCCACGTCAACCTCGCGCGGCGCGAGGCGCTGGCGGCCGACGTGGTGGTCATCAACCATCACCTGTTCTTCGCCGATCTCGCGGTGCGCGAGACCGGCATGGCCGAGCTGCTGCCGAGCGTCAGCGTGGTGGTTTTCGACGAGGCGCACCAGCTCAACGAGACCGGCGTGCAGTTCCTCGGCACCAACCTCGGCACCGGGCAGGCACTCGACTTCGCGCGCGACGTGCTCGCGGCCGGCCTCACGCATGCGCGCGGCCTGGTCGACTGGCAAGGCATCGTGGCCGGGCTCGAGCGCGCGGCGCGCGAGCTGCGGCTGGCGGTGGGCAAGCAGTGGCCGGGCGCGAAGCTGCGCTGGGCCGGGCCTTCGCCCGAGGGCATCGGCGAGCACGAATGGCAGGGCGCGCTCGACACGCTGCAGATCGCCTTCGAGGAAGCGGCCGAAGGGCTCGACACCGTGAGCGAGCTGTCGCCCGATTTCGTGCGGCTGCTCGAGCGCGCGCGCGAGCTCGCGAAGCGCGCCGCCAAGTTCGCGCGCGCCTGCGCGCCGGAGTCGGTGCGCTGGGTCGACGTGGGCACGCAGCTGCGGCTGGTGGAGTCGCCGCTCGACATCGCGGAGGCCATGCGCACGCGCGTGCTCAAGATCGCCAAGCCGCGCGACGACGAGGCGCCGGCGCCCGGCGCTCGCGAGGCCGTCGACGACTACGAGGCCTGGCTCGATGCGCAGGGCGGCGGCGATGACGACGACGAGGAGCCGTCGCGCGCGCACGAGCCCGAGCCAGCGGCCGCCGAGCGCCGCCGCCGCGCCTGGGTCTTCACCTCCGCCACGCTGGGCGACGATCCCACGCTGCGCTGGTTCACCGAACCTTGCGGCCTCGAGGACGCGGAGGTGCTGCGCGTGCGCAGTCCCTTCGACTACGCCGCGCAGGCCGCGCTCTACGTGCCGCGCGCCTTCCCCAAGCCCAACGAGCCCTCGCACAGCCTGCGCGTGGCGCAACTGGCCGCGCGCGGCGCCGGCGCGCTCGGCGGCCGCACGCTGGTGCTGACCACCACGCTGCGCGCGCTGCGCACCGTGGGCGACGAGATCCGCCAGCAGATCGAGCGCCTGGGCATCGAGCGGCGGCCCGAGGTGCTGGTGCAGGGCGAACTGCCCAAGCGGGTGCTGATGGACCGCTTCCGCGAGGGCGACACGATGGGCCGCCCCGGCTGCGTGCTGGTGGCCTCGGCCTCGTTCTGGGAGGGTTTCGACGCCCCCGGCGATGCCTTGCAGCTGGTGGTGATCGACAAGCTGCCGTTCCCGCCGCCCAACGATCCGCTGGTCGAGGCGCGCTCGCAGCGGCTCGAGGCGCAGGGCCGCAGCTCGTTCGGCGACTACTCGCTGCCCGAGGCCGCGGTGGCGCTCAAGCAGGGGGCGGGGCGGTTGATCCGGCGCGAGACCGACAGCGGCGTGCTGGTGATCTGCGACACGCGCCTGGTCGCGATGGGCTATGGCCGGCGCCTGCTCGGTGCGCTGCCGCCGATGCGGCGGCTCGAGACCGAGGCCGATCTCGACGCGGCGATCGCGGACCTGAGCGTGCCGGTGCAGGACTGACGCGCGCGCAATGAAAAAGCCCGAGGGCTCGCGCCATCGGGCTTGGGTGCGGGGTCAGCCGAGATGGCTGGCCGTTGCGATCACCACATCTTCCACCAGGGATCGTCCTTGGTCTTGAAGCCCTGGGTCAGGTAGGTGCTCTGCGGGTAGTTGGAGGTCAGCACGCGCTGCGCGTCGTCGCGCAGGTCGTTCATGCCGAGCGCGTCGTACGAGCGCACGATGATGTAGAGCGCTTCCTCGACGGCGGGCACTTCGCGGTAGTCGGCGATCGCGCTCTGGGCGCGGTTGATGGCCGCCAGGTAGGCGCCGCGCGAGTAGTAGTAGCGCGCCACGTGAACCTCGTACTGGGCGAGCGAGTTCACGATGTAGTTCATGCGCTGGCGCGCATCGGGCGTGTAGCGCGACTCGGGGAAGCGGGTGACCAGCTCCTTGAACGATTCGAACGACTCCTTGGCCGCCTTCTGGTCGCGCTCCGACAGGTCCTGGCGCGTGAGGAACGCGAACATGCCGAGGTCGTCGTTGAAGTTGATCACGCCCTTGAGGTACAGCGCGTAGTCGAGCGCGGGGCTGGCGGGGTGCAGTTTCAGGAAGCGGTCGATGGTGGAGACCGCGGCGGCCTTGTCGCCGCCCTTGTACTGGGCGTAGGCCTTCTCGAGCTGGGCCTGCTGCGCCAGCGGCGTGCCGGCGGCGCGGCCCTCGAGCTTCTCGTACAGCGGCACGGCCTTGTCGTAGGCGCCGGAACCGGCTTCGTCCTTGGCTTCCGCGTAGATCCGGTTGGGGCTCCAGGTCGCGGTCTTGTCGTCCTTGGTGCTCGAACAGCCGGCGAGCAGCGCGAGGGCGCTGAGCGCCATCCAGGCTGGGACCGATAATTTGGCGCGAATCATCACATGCGGCTTTCGTGAAACAGTTGCCCTCAATTATATCGACCGACCCCCGCGACAACTCCCCGGAGGCGGCCGAGCTCGACGAGGGCGCCGATCCGTCCGAAGCCAGCGAGTGGCGGGATTTCGTCGTCGACCCCGCGCAGCACGGACTGCGGCTGGATCGCGCGCTGGCCGCGTTGGTTCCCGAGTTCTCGCGCAGCTACCTGCAGCAGCTCATCGAGGCCGGCGCCGTCGAGCTGCAGGGCCGCGCCGCCACCAAGGCCTCGGCGGCCGTGCGGGCCGGGCAGGCGGGGCGCATCGAACTGCGCCCCACGCCGCAGAGCCAGGCCTTCCGGCCCGAGCCGATGGAGATCGTCACCGTCTACGAGGACGAGCACCTGCGCGTGATCGACAAGCCGGCCGGCCTGGTCGTGCATCCCGCCCCGGGCCACTGGAGCGGCACGCTGCTCAACGGCCTGCTCGCGCTCGATCCCAAGGCGCTGCTGCTGCCGCGCGCGGGCATCGTGCACCGCCTCGACCGCGACACCAGCGGGCTGATGATGGTCGCGCGCACCCGCGCCGCCATGGACGCGCTGGTGGCGCTGATCGCCGCGCGCGAGGTCAAGCGCCAGTACCTGGCGCTGGGCCACAAGCCCTGGACCGGCCCGGCCGCGCGCCAGGTCGACGCGGCCATCGGCCGCGACCCGCGCAACCGGCTGCGCATGGCGGTGGTCGACCTGCAGCAGCACGCCGGCAAGACCGCCCGCACCCTGATCGAGCGCCTGGACAGCGAGGAGCGCGGCTGCGTGGTGCGCTGCACCCTCGAGACCGGCCGCACGCACCAGATCCGCGTGCACATGGCGTCGATCGGCCATCCGCTGGTGGGCGACACGCTCTATGGCGGCACGCCCGCCGCGGGCCTCGCGCGGCAGGCGCTGCACGCGTTCCGGCTGGCCTTCGTCCATCCGGTCACGCAGGCCCCGATCGCGCTGCATTCGCCCGTGCCGGCCGATCTCGCCGAGGCCTTGCGGGCCTGGGGGCTGGACTACAATCGCGCCTGACGGCCTCCAGGGCCGCCGCGCCGGCCGCTTGGTGCCGGCCCCGCGTTGCACTCGCCGCGTGCCGGCAACGCCTCCTTCCATCCTTCTGAACAAAAAAAGCGTCCCCCAAGACGCCTTTTCCCGGACAACGCGAACCATGAATACGGCGGATGCCAAGCGCATTCTCGAAACCGCCTTGATCTGTTCGAGCCAGCCGCTGCCGGTGCGCGAATTGCGCGTGCTGTTCGACGACGAACTGGGCGTGGACACGATCAAGTCGCTGCTCCTCGAGCTGCAGGAAGACTGGACGCAACGCGGCCTCGAGCTGGTCAGCGTGGGTAGTGGCTGGCGCTTCCAGAGCCGGCCCGAGATGCGCGACCACCTCGACCGCCTGCACCCCGAGAAACCGCCGCGCTACACCCGCGCGGCGCTCGAGACCCTGGCCATCATTGCCTACCGCCAGCCGGTCACGCGCGGCGACATGGAAGACATCCGCGGCGTCACCATCAACTCGCTGATCCTCAAGCAGCTCGAGGACCGCAACTGGGTCGAGGTGATCGGCCACCGCGAGACGGTGGGCCGCCCGGCGCTGTACGCGACCACGCGCCAGTTCCTCGACGACCTCGGCCTGGCCTCGCTGGACCAGCTCCCGGTGATCGAGACGCCGGCGCAGCAGGCGGCGCTGGTCGACTCGCTCGAGCGCGCGGGCGGCGGCGACCAGCCGGCGCTGCCGATCGACGAGCCGGCCGCCGAGGACGCCGCGGTTGCCGTGGCGGTGGAAGAGGCGCAGACTGTGCCCACCACCCCGGCAGAAGAACAACAGCCCGAAGTCCGGCAGGCGGTCGCGGACGAAGCGTCGCCCGGCATGGCTCCCGAGCCGGGCGATGCCGTCCCCCTCGACGAACGAGGCGAGGACGCCGAACCGCCAGCCCCCACGGAAGCCCAGGCTCCCGCCGATACCGAACCCACCGAAGAACCCCGCATCGATCCCGACGCTCCGTCGCCGGACGCGACCGATCCTGACGCAGTCCTCCCCGGAAAGACCTCATGAGCTCATCCGATCCCGACGAAGCGGCGATCCTGCCGATCGACCCCTTGTCCAATGAAAACACGCCGGAAACGACCGGCCAGTCCGCGGGTGATGCTGCGAAAACCGTAGCGACGGCGGAGGAGGGCGCGGCACCGAAGCGGCGTCCGCGGCGCAAGAAGGAGGCCGTGGAGGCCACCGAGGCGCCGGCCGTGGCCGAGCCTGAAGCGCCCGTGGCGGCCGCCGAGAGCGCCGAGGAGCCGCCCAAGCCCGCCAAGCCGAAGCGTCCGCGCAAGCCGAAGGCCGTGGCCGAGGCGCCCGCGGCCGAATCCGAGCCGCCCGCGCTCGAAGCGGCACCCGAGCCCGTCGTGGCGCCGGCGCCCGAGCCGGAACCCGAGCCCGCGCCCGCTCGTGCCGAGCCGGTGCGTGCCCAGTCGCGCGACGAGGAAGACTCGGACGACCGCTCCGACGACGACGAAGACGAGGAAGACCCCGACGACGAGGAGGACGACCTCGATCGCGCCCGCCGCGCTGCCGAGCGCGAGCAGCGCAACGCGCCGCCGCCCGAGCCGATCCGCTTCGCCGACGTGATCTCGGGCCAGTTCGACGCCGACGAGGACAGCCCCGAGGTGCCGCCGCTCAAGCGCGTGCTGCTGCCCGAGGCCGATTCGCCCAAGCTGCACAAGGTGCTCGCGCAGGCCGGGCTCGGCTCGCGCCTGGAGATGGAGCAACTGATCCTGCAGGGCCGCATCTCGGTCAACAACGAACCGGCCCACATCGGCCAGCGCATCCAGTACGGCGACCAGGTCAAGATCAACGGCAAGCCGATCCGCTACCGGATCGCGCCGCCGCCGCCGCGCGTGATCGCCTATCACAAGCCCGTGGGCGAGGTCGTCACGCACGACGACCCGCAGAACCGCCCGACCGTGTTCCGCAAGCTGCCGCGCCTGCACCAGGGCAAGTGGCAGTCGGTCGGCCGGCTCGACCTGAACACCGAAGGCCTGCTGCTGTTCAGCAGCTCGGGCGACCTGGCCAATCAGCTGATGCATCCGCGTTTCGGCCTGGAGCGCGAGTACGCGGTGCGCGTGCTCGGCGCGCTCAGCGCCGAGGAACGCCAGAAGCTGCTCGACGGCGTGCGCCTCGACGATGGCATGGCGCAGTTCGGCACCATCGAGGACGGCGGCGGCGAAGGCTCCAACTGCTGGTACCGCGTCACCATCTCCGAAGGCCGCAACCGCGAGGTGCGCCGGCTGTTCGAGTCGGTGGGCCATGCGGTCAGCCGGCTGATCCGCATCCGCTACGGCGCGATGGTGCTGCCGCGCGGCCTCAAGCGCGGCGCCTGGATGGAGCTCGACGAGCGCGACATCCGCGCGCTGTTCCAGGCCTCGGGCGGCGCGCCCGCGCGGCCGGGCCCGCAGCAGCAACGCGGCCAGGGCCAGGACGGCGGCGGTGGTCGCAACGGGCGCAACAAGAAGCGCCGCGGCGGCCGCAACGGTGGCGGTGCCCAGGCGCGCGACGACGGTCCGATCCCGAGCCCGATGGGCGAGGCGCGAGCGCCGCGCGGCCCGCGCAACAACCGCGGCCCGGGCGGCGGCAACGGCGGTCCGCCGCAGCAACAGCAGGGCCGGCGCAACAACAACGGCGGCAATCGCAACCGGCAGGGCGGCGACGACCGTCCGCCGAGCGGCGCCAACCAGCCCGATCCGATGAAGACCTCGCTCGGCTACATCGGCGCCGACAGCTTCACGCGGCAGCGCAAGGAACAACGCCAGGGCGGTTCCGGCCGCCGCGGCGGCGGGGGCGGCGGGGGCGGCGGCGGCGGTGGTTTCGGCGGGCAGGGCGGCGGCGGTGGCCGGCGCCGCGGACGCTGAACAAAAACAGCCGCGCCCGCGCGGCCTTTCGCGGGGTTTTCACCAAGGTGGTGAATCCCGCCGGTTAAAATCGCGGGCTTTGTCGGGATACGGCGCAACAATATCGTTGCAGTTGTGACAAAAAACTTCAGAATCAAGCAAGCTCAGAAAGCACTTCCATGGCTATCGAACGTACCCTCTCCATCATCAAGCCCGACGCCGTCGCCAAGAACGTCATCGGCAAGATCGTTTCCCGCTTCGAGGCCGCCGGCCTGAAGATCGTGGCCGCCAAGCTGGTCCACCTCTCGCGCAACGAAGCCGAGCAGTTCTACGCCGTGCACAAGGAGCGTCCCTTCTTCAAGGACCTGGTCGAGTTCATGATCTCGGGCCCGGTGTTCGTGCAAGTGCTCGAAGGCGAGAACGCGATCGCCAAGAACCGTGACCTCATGGGCGCCACCGACCCGAAGAAGGCCGCCGCCGGCACCATCCGCGCCGACTTCGCCGACAGCATCGACGCCAACGCCGTGCACGGTTCGGACGCTCCCGAAACCGCCGCCAACGAAGTGGCGTTCTTCTTCGCCGGCCTCAACGTCTACGCACGCTGAAGCCGTATCTCGACCGAATCCATGACCACGGCCAACCTGCTCGATTTCGATCTCGAGGGGTTGGCTGCGTTCTGCGAAAAACTCGGCGAGAAGAAATTCCGCGCCACGCAGCTGTTCCGCTGGATCCACCAGCGTGGCGCCAGCGACTTCTCCCAGATGACCGATCTGGCCAAGTCGCTGCGCGAGAAGCTCGCGACGACCGCGCGCGTCGAGGCGCTGCCGGTCATCACCCAGCACGAATCCAAGGACGGCACGATC
This sequence comes from Variovorax endophyticus, assembly GCF_025376855.1. Classification (NCBI taxonomy): domain Bacteria; kingdom Pseudomonadati; phylum Pseudomonadota; class Betaproteobacteria; order Burkholderiales; family Comamonadaceae; genus Variovorax; species Variovorax endophyticus. The sequence continues at coordinate 84,748 of NZ_JAHUTH010000010.1, read as the reverse complement.
AAGTGGCTGTTCGACGTCGGTGACGGCAATGCCGTCGAAGCCGTCTTCATTCCCGAGGACGACCGCGGCACGCTGTGCGTGTCGTCCCAGGCCGGCTGCGCGGTCGGCTGCCGCTTCTGCTCGACCGGCCACCAGGGCTTCAGCCGCAACCTGAGCACGGGCGAGATCGTCGCCCAGCTGTGGTTCGCCGAGCACTTCCTGCGCAAGCACCTGAAGCGCGACGAGCGCGTCATCTCCAACGTGGTGATGATGGGCATGGGCGAGCCGCTGCAGAACTATTCGGCGCTGGTGCCCGCGCTGCGCACCATGCTCGACGACAACGGCTACGGCCTCTCGCGCCGCCGCGTCACGGTCTCGACCTCGGGCGTGGTGCCGATGATCGACCGCCTGGGCGCCGACTGCCCGGTGGCGCTCGCCGTCTCGCTGCACGCTCCCAACGATCCGCTGCGCGACGACCTGGTGCCGCTGAACCGCAAGTACCCGATCGCCGAGCTGCTCGAGGCCTGCAAGCGCTACCTCGCGCACGCGCCGCGCGACTTCATCACCTTCGAGTACTGCATGCTCGACGGCGTCAACGACCAGCCCGAACATGCGCGCCAGCTCATCGAGCTGGTGCGCACGCACGGCGTGTCGTGCAAGTTCAACCTGATCCCGTTCAACCCGTTCCCAGCCTCGGGCCTGCTGCGCTCGCCGCAGCCGCGCGTGCTGGCCTTCGCGAAGATGCTGAGCGAAGCCGGCCTGGTGACCACGGTGCGCAAGACGCGCGGCGACGACATCGACGCCGCCTGCGGCCAACTGGCCGGCGACGTCAAGGACCGCACCCGCGCGGCCGAGCGCATGGCGCAGCGCCGCCTGGCGTCGTCCGCCTCGGGAACGGAGCGAACGGTCGTGTTGCATCCGGTCCGCAAGACCGCCTCCACCGCCTCCCAGGAGCATTGAACCGATGAGCATGGCTTTTCCGACGGCGAGCGCCGGGCTGCAACGCGTGCTGGCCGCCAGTGTCGCGGGCATCGCGGCGCTGCTGCTCTCGGGGTGCGTGAACACCCGCACCACGACCACCAGCCTCGATTCGGCCAGTTCGCCCTCGGGCGCCCAGCTCGTCACCGAGTCGGACGAGTCGAATGCGCGCCGTCGCGCCCGCCTGCGCATGGAGCTCGCGGCCGGCTATTTCGAGCATGGCCAGAACACCGTGGCGCTCGACGAGATCAAGCAGGCGCTCAACGCCGATCCCAACTACGCCGATGCCTTCGCGCTGCGCGGGCTGGTCTACATGCGCATGGAAGACGCCGGCCTGGCCGAGGACAGCTTCCGCCGCGCGCTGGCGCTCAATCCACGCGACGGCAACACGCGCCACAACTACGGCTGGCTGCTGTGCCAGCAGAACCGCTACCGCGACGCGGCCCAGCAATTCACCGAGGCGCTGGCCACGCCGGCCTATGCCGAACGCGCCAAGACGCTGATGACGCAGGGCCTGTGCGAGATGCGCGCGGGCCAGCCCGTCGAGGCCGAGCGCTCGCTGCAGGCGGCCTACGAGATCGATGCCGGCAATCCGGTGGTCGGCTTCAACCTCGCCTCGCTGCTCGCGAAGCGCGGGGAATGGTCGCGCGCGCAGTTCTACGTGCGCCGCGTCAACAACGGTCCCTCGGCCAACGCCGAAACCCTGTGGCTGGGGATCAAGATCGAGCGCAGTCTCAACAACCGCGAGGCGGTCGCGCAGCTGGGCGGGCAGCTGCAGCGCCGCTTCCCGCAGTCGCGCGAAGCTTCGGCGTTCGAGCGCGGGAATTTCAATGACTGAACGGGTTTCCGAATTCGGCACTTCCGCGGTGGTCCCGCTCGAGGAAGCCGACAACAGCGACAAGTCCGCCGGCACCATGCTGCGCGAGGCACGCGAGGCGCACGGCCTGCACATCGAGATGGTCGCGGCCGCGCTCAAGGTGTCGGCGCAGAAGCTGCTGGCGCTCGAGGCCGACGACATCGCCGCCTTGCCCGATCCGGTGTTCGCGCGCGCGCTGGCCAGCAGCGTCTGCCGCGCGCTGCGCGTCGATCCGGCGCCGGTGCTCGCCAAGCTGCCGGGTGCGCCCAAGGCCGCGGTGGCGATGGCCGACCGCAATTTGAAGACCCACATCGTCTCGGGCACCTCGCGCTGGGGCAGCGGCCGTTCGGCCGGGCTGCCGTCGCGCGCGCTGCTGACCGTGGTCGCGTTGCTGCTGGTCGGCGCGGCCGCGATCTTCTGGCTGCCGCAGTCGGTGTTCGACCGCATCGGTGCCACGGTGTCGCGCATCACGGCGCGCGGCGCGGCCGAAATCGGCCCCAACGCCGGAGAGCCTCCCGCGGCCAGCGGCGGCACGCCGGGCGTCGCGACCGAGAACGTGCCGGTTCCGGCCGCGGCGGTCGGCGCCGTCCCGCCCGCGGTCGTGCCGGCTCCCGCGGCGCCGGTCGCGGCAGCGCCCGCGGCCACGCCGCCGGCGGCGGCCGCATCCGCCGCCGCGGCGAGCGGCCAGGCGCTGGTCTTCGTGGCACGCGAGGAATGCTGGATCACCGTGACCGACGCGGCGGGCAAGCAGTTGCTGCGGCGCAGCCTGCTGGCCGGCGAGACGGTCGGGCTGTCGGGGGCGCTGCCGCTCTCGGTGGTGGTCGGGCGCGCGTCGAGCGTCGACGTGCAGGTGCTCGGCAAGCCCTTCGATCTCAAACCCTTCACGCGCAACGGCGGCGTTGCGCGCTTCGAGGTGAAATCGTGAGCGAACCCCAGCCGATCGAATCCGCGGCGCCCAAGGCGCGCCGCTCGCGCCAGGCCCGCGTGGTCTGGGGGCCGCGCGTGGTCACGATCGGCGGCGATGCGCCGGTGCGCGTGCAGTCGATGACCAACACCGACACCGTCGACGCGATCGGCACCGCGATCCAGGTCAAGGAGCTGGCCCAGGCCGGCTCCGAAATGGTCCGCATCACGGTCAACACGCCCGAGGCGGCGGCGCAGGTGCCCTACATCCGCGAGCAGCTCGACCGCATGGGCATCGACGTGCCGCTGGTCGGCGACTTCCACTACAACGGCCACCGGCTGCTGACCGAGTACCCGGCCTGCGCCGAGGCGCTGAGCAAGTACCGCATCAACCCCGGCAACGTGGGCAAGGGCGACAAGAAGGACCGGCAGTTCGGCCAGATGATCGACGCGGCCATGCGCTGGAACAAGCCGGTGCGCATCGGCGTGAACTGGGGCAGCCTCGACCAGGAGCTGCTGGCCAGCCTGATGGACGCCAACAGCCAGCGCGCGCAGCCCTGGGACGCCAGGCAGGTCATGTACGAGGCGCTGATCACCTCGGCCATCGAATCCGCCAGGCTGGCCGAATCCATGGGCATGGCCGGCGAGCAGATCATCCTGTCGTGCAAGGTCAGCGGCGTGCAGGACCTGATCTCGGTCTACCGCGAGCTCGCGCGGCGCTGCGACTATCCGCTGCACCTGGGCCTGACCGAGGCCGGCATGGGCACCAAGGGCACGGTGGCCTCGGCCACCGCGCTGTCGATCCTGCTGCAGGAAGGCATCGGCGACACCATCCGCGTGTCGCTCACGCCGCAGCCCGGAGAGTCGCGCACGCAGGAGGTGGTGATCGCCTCCGAGATCCTGCAGTCGCTGGGCCTGCGCATCTTCGTGCCGAGCGTCACCGCCTGCCCGGGATGCGGGCGCACCACCAGCACCACCTTCCAGGAACTGGCCAAGCAGATCGACGACTACCTGCGCCTGCAGATGCCGGTCTGGCGCAAGAAATACCCGGGCGTCGAGACGATGAAGGTGGCCGTGATGGGCTGCATCGTCAACGGCCCCGGCGAGAGCAAGCACGCGGACATCGGCATCAGCCTGCCCGGCACCGGCGAGGCGCCCGCCGCGCCGGTCTTCATCGACGGCGAAAAGGCCCTCACGCTGCGCGGCGACAATATCGCCAACGAGTTCCACCAGCTCGTCGAAACCTACATCGAAAAGCGCTTCGGCCAGCCCCAGGCTGCCGACGTCGCCTGACCACTCCTCTCCCATGGCTGACAAGATCAATGCCGTCAAAGGCATGAACGACATATTGCCGGCGAGCGTGCCGCGCACCGACCGCCTGCCCGACTCGGCCCTGTGGTCGTGGTTCGAGCAGACGGTGCGCTCGCTGCTCGCGCGCTACGGCTACCAGTACATCGTCACGCCGGTGGTCGAGCCCACGGCGCTGTTCGTGCGCGGCCTCGGCGAGGTGACCGACATCGTCGAGAAGGAGATGTACTCCTTCACCGACTCGATGAACGGCGACAGGCTCACGCTGCGCCCCGAGGCCACGGCCGGCATCGTGCGCGCCATGGTCGAGCACAACGCGCTCTACAACGGCCCGTTGCGGCTGTGGACCCTGGGCCCGATGTTCCGCCACGAGCGGCCGCAGAAGGGCCGCTACCGCCAGTTCCATCAGCTCGACGTCGAGGCGCTGGGCTTCGCGGGGCCGGACGTGGATGCCGAGCTGATCCTCATGGTGCGCGCGCTGTGGCGCGAGCTCGGGCTGCTCGAGGGCCAGCACGTGCGGCTCGAGCTCAACAGCCTGGGCCAGCCGGCCGAGCGCCAGGCGCATCGCGAGGCGCTGATCCGCCACTTCGAGGCGCATGCCGAGCTGCTCGACGCCGACGCGCAGCGCCGCCTGCACAGCAATCCGCTGCGCATCCTCGACACCAAGAATCCCGCCATGCAGGCGATGGTCGAGGCGGCGCCGCAGCTGATGGACTTCCTCGGCGAGGAGTCGCGCGCGCACTTCGCCGCGGTGCGCGCGGTGCTCGATGCCGCGGGCCTGGCCTACCGCGTCAACCCGCGCCTGGTGCGCGGCATGGACTACTACAACCTGACCGTGTTCGAGTGGGTCACCGACCAGCTCGGCTCGCAGGGCACGGTGTGCGGCGGCGGCCGCTACGACGGCCTCATCGGCCAGATGGGCGGCAAGCCCGCGCCGGCCGTGGGTTTCGGCCTGGGCATCGAGCGGCTGCTGCTGCTGATCCAGGAACTCGGCCTGCCGGTGCCGGGCAGCGCGCCCGCGGCCTATGCCATCGTGCCCGCGGCCGCGGCACTGCCGCAGGCGATGGTGGTGCTCGAGCAGTTGCGCGCGGCCGGCGTGGCCGTGGTGCAGCACGCGGGCGGCGGCGGCATGAAGGCGCAGTTCAAGAAGGCCGATGCGAGCGGCGCGCGCTATGCGCTGATCTTCGGCGAGGACGAACTGGCGCGCGGCGAAGTCACCGTGAAATCCTTGCGCGACGGCAGCGGTTCGCAGGTGGCCCGCCCGCTCGCGGACGTGGCCGGCTGGGCCGCCACCCTACAATCGCCGGCTCCCGGGGAATCATCGGCCCGTACTTGAGTCTTTCAGCCTCACGGAGGCGGATCATGAAAACACACGGGCGCACCCGGCGCACCGCGGCCTCGAGTCCTTCCAACCACTGACAGCGCATGGCAACCCATCTCGATCTCGAAGAACAGGAACAGCTCGACCAGCTCAAGCATTTCTGGAACACCTACGGCACCCTGATCACCTGGGTCGTGCTGCTCGTCGCCGGTGCCTTCGTGGCCTGGAACGGCTGGCAGTACTTCCAGCGCAGCAAGGCGGCCCAGGCGGCGGCGCTGTACGACGAGGTCGAGCGCAGCGCCCAGTCGGGCGACGCCGCCCGCATCGAGCGCGTGTTCAACGACATGAAGGAACGCTTCGCTGGCACCGCCTATGCGCAGCAGGCCGGCCTGCTGGCTGCCAAGACGCTCTACGACAAGGGCAATGCCGAAGCTTCGCGCGCCGCGCTCGGCTGGGTGGCCGACAAGGCCACCGACCCCGGCTACCAGGCCATCGCCAAGCTGCGCCTCGCGGCCGAACTGCTCGACGCCAAGTCCTACGACGACGCGCTCAAGCAGCTCTCGGGCAACGTGCCGAAGGAATTCGAGCCGCTGGTGGCCGACCGCAAGGGCGACATCTACCTGGCCCAGGGCAAGCGCGACGAGGCGCAGGCCGAGTACCGCAAGGCCTGGACCGGCCTCGGCGCCGCCTCCGAATATCGCCGGCTGGTCGAATTCAAGCTCAATGCGGTCGGCGTCGACCCCAGGAGCCTGGCGCCCGCCATCACCGTCACTCCCGCAGTTCCTGCCAAATCCTGATCGCCCGCCATCATGAATTTCATGCGTTTCATGCCTGAATCGACCGCCGTGCGCGCGGGGTCCGCTCTTGTCCTGGTCGCGGTCCTGGCCGCCTGCTCGGGCACTTCCAAGCCGAAGCCGGCCGAACTGCCGACCAATGCCTCGCTGATCGGCGTGCGCCAGGCCTGGAGCGTGAAGATCCCGGCGGTCAAGTTCCCGCTCACCACCGACATCAGCGGCGACATCGTGACCGTGGCCGCGGCCGACGGCACCGTGGTCGGCATCGACGCCCGCGCGGGCCGCGAGACCTGGCGCGCCAGCGTCGGCGCGCCGCTGGCGGCGGGCGTGGGCAGCGACGGCTCGATCACCGCCGTGGTCACCACCGGCAACGAGCTGGTCGCGCTGCAGGGCGGCAAGGTGATCTGGAAGCAGCGCCTAACGGCCCAGGCCTTCACCGCGCCGCTGGTGGCCGGTCGCCGCGTCTTCGTGCAGACCGCCGACCGCAACCTCAGTGCCTGGGACGGCGAGAGCGGCCGTCGCCTCTGGTCGCAGCAGCGCACCGGCGAGAACCTCGTGCTCAAGAAGCCGGGCGTGCTGCTGGCCGTCGGCGACACCCTGGTGGCCGGCATCGGCGGCCGCCTGGCGGGCATCAACCCATCGAACGGCACCTCGCGCTGGGAATCGCCGATCGCGGCCCCGCGCGGCACCAACGACGTCGAGCGCCTGGTCGACCTGACCGGCAGCGTGAGCCGCGTGGGCGACACCGTCTGCGCGCGCGCCTACTACGCCAGCGTCGGCTGCGTCGACACGCTGCGCGGCGCGCTGGTCTGGAGCAAGCCGGCGTCGGGCGCCGAAGGCCTGGGCGGGGACGACGGTTTCGTCTACGGCACCGAGGCCGACGGCAGCGTCACCGCCTGGCGCCGTGCCGACGGCGAACGCGCCTGGCAGACCACCACCTTCAAGAACCGCACGCTGACCGCGCCGCTGGCCGTGGGCCGCTCGCTGGTCATCGGCGAGAGCACCGGCCTGCTGCTGTTCGTCTCGCGCGAGAACGGCGGCCTGCTGAACCGTACCACGCCCGATGGCTCGGCCATCGCGGCCGCGCCCGTGGTCGTGGGCAACACGGTGGTCGTCGTCACGGCCAACGGCGGTGTCTTCGGCTACCGTCCCGACTGATCTTTGCTGCAGGGCATGGCCATGAATTGCGAATCCGCGAAGGAGCGGCCATGAAACCCGTCATGGCCCTGGTGGGCCGTCCCAACGTCGGCAAGTCCACGCTGTTCAACCGGCTGACCCAGTCGCGCGACGCCATCGTGGCGGACTTCGCCGGGCTGACGCGCGACCGCCACTACGGCAACGGCCGGCTGGGCAAGCACGAATTCATCGTCATCGACACCGGCGGCTTCGAACCCGACGCGGGCAGCGGCATCTTCAAGGAGATGGCCAAGCAGACGCGCCAGGCCGTGGCCGAGGCCGACGTCGTGGTGTTCGTGGTCGATGCCCGCGAGGGGCTGTCGGCGCAGGACCACGACATCGCCAACGAGCTGCGCCGGCTGGGCAAGCCCTGCATCCTGGTGGCCAACAAGTCCGAGGGCATGCGCGACGGCGCCAAGCTGGTCGACTTCTACGAGTTGGGTCTGGGCGAGGTGCACGGCGTTTCGGCCGCGCACGGGCAGGGCATCCGCAGCCTGGTCGAGCTGGCGCTCGAATCGCTGAACCTGCCCGAACCCGAGGACGACGAGGATGGCGAGGACGACGTCAACAAGCCGATCAAGCTCGCGGTGGCGGGGCGGCCGAACGTCGGCAAGTCCACGCTGATCAACACCTGGCTCGGCGAGGAGCGGCTGGTCGCCTTCGACATGCCCGGCACCACGCGCGACGCGATCTCGGTGCCCTTCGAGCGCAACGGCCAGCGCTTCGAGCTGATCGACACCGCCGGCTTGCGCCGCAAGGGCAGGGTGTTCGAGGCGATCGAGAAGTTCTCGGTGGTCAAGACGCTGCAGGCCATCGAGTCGGCCAATGTCGTGCTGCTGCTGCTCGACGCCACCCAGGGCGTGACCGACCAGGACGCCCACATCGCGGGCTACATCCTCGAGAGCGGCCGCGCGGTGGTGATCGCCATCAACAAGTGGGACGCGGTTGACAGCTACCAGCGCGAGCAGATCCAGCGCCAGATCGAGACCCGGCTGGTGTTCCTCAAGTTCGCCGCGCTGCATTTCATCTCGGCCATCAAGCGCCAGGGCCTGGGACCGCTGTGGCAGGCCATTGCGCAGGCCCACAAGTCGGCCACGCGCAAGATGTCGACGCCGGTGCTGACCCGGCTCTTGCTCGAGGCGGTGCAATTCCAGACGCCCAAGCGCACCGGCATGTTCCGGCCCAAGCTGCGCTATGCGCACCAGGGCGGCATGAATCCGCCGCTGATCGTGATCCACGGCAATTCGCTCGAGCACGTGACCGATGCCTACAAGCGCTTTCTAGAAGGGCGCTTCCGCAAGGAATTCGACCTGGTGGGAACGCCATTGCGGATCGAATTCAAGAGCTCCCACAATCCTTACGCCGACAAGGACGAGTGAGCCTTGGGCGCCGTTGGCGGCCGTTGAGCGGGCGTCGCGGCGGAAGTTCCGTCTTTTGAGAACCGTTATTTTTCAAAGGCTTTTGGCGCGGAATGCTGCAGCGCGGGAGGCCTGTGTTAAGGTCCCTTTTCCAACAACTACTCTTGAACACGGAGAATATCGTGAGCAATAAAGGGCAACTTCTACAAGACCCGTTTCTGAACACACTGCGTCGCGAGCATGTGCCGGTTTCCATTTATTTGGTGAACGGTATCAAGCTGCAGGGTCAGATCGAGTCTTTCGACCAGTACGTCGTGCTGCTTCGCAACACGGTGACACAGATGGTCTACAAGCACGCCATTTCCACCATCGTGCCGGGTCGTGCCGTCAACTTCTCGGCCAACGAGAACGACGACGCCGCAGCCTGATCGGCGCGGAGCGCGGCGGTGTCAAACCCGCCGCGCTTTTCCCCTTTTCTGATACCGCTTGTCTGAACTGAATTCCCGCCAGGAAGGCGCCGTCGTTCTCGTCGGCGTCGACTTCGGGCTGCCCCATTTCGACAGCGAACTCGAAGAACTCGGCCTGCTCGCGCAAACCGCGGGCCTCTCGCCCGTGGCGCGCCTCGTGTGCAAGCGCAAGGTGCCCGACGCGGCGCTTTTCGTGGGCAGCGGCAAGGCCGACGAGATCAAGGAGCTCGCCGCGATGCATCGCGCGAGCGAGGTCATCTTCGACCAGTCGCTGAGCCCGGCCCAGCAGCGCAACCTCGAGCGCCAGCTCGACGTCGCGGTGTACGACCGGACCTTCCTCATCCTCGAGATCTTCGCGCAGCGCGCGCGCTCGCACGAAGGCAAGCTGCAGGTCGAGCTCGCCCGCCTGCAGTACCTGAGCACGCGCCTCGTGCGCCGCTGGTCCCACCTGGAGCGCCAGACCGGCGGTGCCGGCGTGCGCGGCGGCCCGGGCGAGAAGCAGATCGAGCTCGACCGCCGGATGATCGCCGAGTCGATCAAGCGCACGCGCGAGCGCCTGGCCAAGGTGCAGAAGCAGCGCGGCACGCAACGCCGCCAGCGCGAGCGCCGCGAGACCTTCAACATCTCGCTGGTGGGCTACACCAACGCGGGCAAGTCCTCGCTGTTCAATGCGCTCGTGAAGGCCCGCGCCTACGCGGCCGACCAGCTGTTCGCCACGCTCGACACCACCACGCGCAACCTCTACCTGGGCGATGCGCGCCGGCAGGTGTCGATCTCCGACACCGTGGGCTTCATCCGCGACCTGCCGCACGGCCTGGTCGACGCCTTCAAGGCGACCTTGCAGGAGGCGGTCGATGCCGACCTGCTGCTGCACGTGGTCGATGCCTCCAACCCGCACCATCCTGAGCAGATGGCCGAGGTGCAGACGGTGCTGCGCGAGATCGGCGCCGATGCCGTGCCGCAATTGCTGGTCTTCAACAAGCTCGATGCCCTTGAAAGCACGCAACGTCCGCTGCATCTGCAGGACGACATGGACATCGACGGCGTGCAGGTTCCGCGCATCTTCCTGAGTGCCCGCAGCGGCGAGGGCCTGCCCCTGCTGCGCGCGGAGCTGGCCCGCCTCTCGGGCTCGATCGCCGATACCATGACCCCTGAGGGTGACGCTGAATTGCACGGTGCCACCCATTGATTGGGCACAATCCCGCCACTGACAAGAGAACGACGCGAATGAATGCAAAGCCAGTGTGGAAAGGGTTCTTGGGCATGTTCAACCTGAACGATGGCCGATGGGGGCGGGGCGACGATTCGTCCTCCTCGAACGGCGATCGCCCTTCGGGCAACAGGCCGCCCGACGCCGATCCCCCGGGTGCCCCGACGCCCCCGCCTTCGGGCAACAACGGCAACAACAACCGCCCGCGCGGCCAAGGCCCCAACCAGGGACCGCCCGACCTCGACGAACTCTGGCGCGATCTCAACCGCAAGCTCGGCGGCTTCTTCGGCGGTGGCCGAGGCAACAACAACCGTCCCAGCGGCGGCAACGGTGGCGGCAATGGCTACAAACCCGACATGAAGAACGCCGGCTTCGGCATCGGCCTGGTGGCCATCGTCGCCGTGCTGATCTGGCTCGGCACCGGCTTCTTCATCGTGAACGAAGGCCAGCAGGCCGTCATCACCCAGTTCGGCCGCTACAAGACCACCGTGGGCGCGGGCTTCAACTGGCGCCTGCCGTACCCGATCCAGCGCCACGAGACCGTGGTCGTCACGCAGATCCGCTCGACCGACGTGGGCCGCGACGCCATCGTGCGCTCCACCGGCCTGCGCGAGTCGGCGATGCTGACCGAGGACGAGAACATCGTCGAGATCAAGTTCGCCGTGCAGTACCGCCTGAGCGATGCGCGCGCCTGGCTCTACGAGAGCAAGACGCCCGCCGACACGGTGGTGCAGGTGGCCGAGACCGCCGTGCGCGAAGTCGTCGGCAAGATGAAGATGGACGCGGCCCTCGCCGAGGAACGCGACCAGATCGCGCCGCGCGTGCGCCAGCTGATGCAGAACATCCTCGACCGCTACCAGGTGGGCGTGGAAGTGGTCGGCATCAACCTGCAGCAGGGCGGCGTGCGTCCGCCCGAGCAGGTGCAGGCCGCCTTCGACGACGTGCTCAAGGCCGGGCAGGAACGCGAGCGCGCCAAGAACGAGGCGCAGGCCTATGCCAACAACGTGGTGCCGCTGGCCACCGGTACCGCTTCGCGTCTCAAGGAAGAGTCCGAAGCCTACAAGGCACGCATCGTGGCGCAGGCCCAGGGTGATGCCGGCCGCTTCGCCTCGGTGCTGACCGAGTACCAGAAGGCGCCGCAGGTCACGCGCGACCGCATGTACACCGACGCCATGCAGCAGATCTACGCCAGCACGACCAAGGTGCTGGTCGACAGCAAGCAGGGCTCCAACCTGCTGTACCTGCCGCTCGACAAGCTGATCCAGCAGACCGGCAACGGCAACCAGGCCACGCCGGTCGATGCCGCCAGCCCGAGCGTCGCCGGCACCGCGCCGGTGCAGTCCTCGGTGATCCCGGTCGCGCCGACCAACGACATGCGTGCCCGCGACGGCCGCTCGCGTGACCGCGACGTGCGTTGAACCAGGAAGGCAACAAGAACATGAACAGAATCGGATTCATCGCCTCGTCGATCCTCGTGCTGCTGGTGCTGCTGAGCTCGACCCTCTTCGTGGTCGACCAGCGCCAGTTCGGCGTGGTCTACGCCCTGGGCCAGATCAAGCAGGTCATCACCGAGCCCGGCCTCAACTTCAAGCTGCCGCCGCCGTTCCAGAACGTGTCGTACATCGACAAGCGGCTGCTCACGCTGTCGAGCCTCGACACCGAGCCCATGCTCACGGCCGAGAAGCAGCGCGTGGTGATCGACTGGTACGTGCGCTGGCGCATCACCGACCCGCAGGCCTACATCCGCAACGTCGGCCTCGACGAGAACGCCGGCGCCATGCAGCTCAACCGCGTGGTGCGCAACGCGTTCCAGGAAAACATCAACAAGCGCACCGTGCGCGACCTGATCTCGGTGCGCCGCGAGGCCCTGATGGCCGACGTGCAGCGCGAGGTGCTGGCCGTCGTGAAGGGCGCCAAGCCCTGGGGCGTGGACGTGGTGGACGTGCGCATCACGCGCGTCGACTACGTGGAAGCGATCACCGAATCGGTCTACCGCCGCATGGAAGCCGAGCGCAAGCGCGTGGCCAACGAACTGCGTTCCACCGGCACGGCCGAAGGCGAGAAGATCCGCGCCGACGCCGACCGCCAGCGCGAGGTGATCGTCGCCAATGCCTACCGCGACGCGCAGAAGATCAAGGGCGAGGGCGATGCCCAGGCCGCCTCGGTCTACAGCGAGTCCTTCGGCCGCGATCCGCAGTTCGCGCAGTTCTACCGCAGCCTCGAGGCCTACAAGCAGAGCTTCAACAAGAAGAGCGACGTGATGGTGGTCGACCCCTCGTCGGACTTCTTCCGCGCGATGCAGGGTTCGGGCGCCGGCGCGCCGCGCCGTTGACGTCTCCGTTCGCAGCGGCTTCGGGGACGTGAGTTCCGACACCTTCTGGAGCGCGCTGGCGCTGGTGCTGGTGATCGAGGGCATCCTGCCCTTCGTGTCGCCCGGCGGCTGGCGTCGCGGCTTCGGCCAGTTGATGCAGTTGCGCGACGGGCAACTGCGCTTCTTCGGCCTGTGCAGCATCGTGCTCGGGCTGTGCCTGCTCTGGCTGCTGGCCTGAGGCCGGCAGCGCTTCTTTCCGACCCTTTCGCCCGCTTCGTCGACGGCCCCGAGCGGGCGCCGCCGGGGCGCTTTTCGGCTGCCGGTAGAATTCCGGTTTAACCACGCCCCCGATCCCCATGTCCGCCTGGGTCCTCCCGGATCACATTGCCGATGTGCTGCCCTCCGAGGCGCGCCACATCGAAGAACTTCGCCGCCAGTTGCTCGACACCGCCCGCAGCTACGGCTACGAGCTGGTGATGCCGCCGCTGCTCGAGCACCTGGAATCGCTGCTGTCGGGTACCGGCGAGGCGCTCGACCTGCAGACCTTCAAGCTGGTCGACCAGCTCTCGGGCCGCTCGATGGGCCTGCGGGCCGACACCACGCCCCAGGTCGCGCGCATCGATGCCCACCTGCTCAACCGCGACGGCGTGGCACGGCTGTGCTACTGCGGACCGGTGCTCCACACCCGTCCCGACCGCCCGCACGCCACGCGCGAGCCGTTGCAGTTCGGCGCCGAGATCTATGGCCATGCCGGCCTCGAGGCCGACACCGAAATCCTGCTGCTCGCGCTCGACTGCCTCGACGCGGCCGGCCTGCGCGAGGGCGTGATCGTCGACCTCGCCGATGCCCGCATCGTGCGCGCGCTGTTCGCCGGCGTGCCGGTCGACGCGGCCGTGCTGGCGCGCGTGCATGCGGCGCTGGCCGCCAAGGATGCGAGCGAGCTGCGCGCGCTGACGCGCGATTTCCCCGCGGCCGCGCGCGAAGGCCTGCTGGCGCTGATCCAGCTCTATGGCGACGCCGCCGTGCTCGACGAGGCCGCCCGGGCGCTGCAGGGCACGCCCGCGGTGCACGCGGCGCTGTCCGACCTCAAGCTGCTGGCCGCCGGCCTCGACGGCGTGGCGGGCCGCAAGATCAGCTTCGACCTGGCCGACCTGCGCGGCTATGCCTACTACAGCGGCATGCGCTTCGGCATCTACGTGCCGGGCGCGGCCGATTCGCTGGTGCGCGGCGGCCGCTACGACGAGGTGGGGGCCGTGTTCGGCCGCAACCGTCCGGCGGTCGGCTTCAGCCTCGACGTGCGCGAGCTGGTCGGCGTGCTGCCGAAGCGTCCGTTGCGCGCGGCGATCCGCGCGCCCTGGAGCGACGAAACCGGCCTGCGCCAGGCCATCGCCGGGCTGCGCAAGGCCGGCGAAACCGTGGTGTGCGTGCTGCCGGGCCATGGCAGCGAAATCGATGAGTTCCACTGCGACCGCGAGCTCGTCGAGCAGTCCGGCCAGTGGCAAGTCCGAACGATCTGAATTTTTAGCAATGGAACGAGCATGAGCGTAACCACCGGAAGAAACGTGGTCGTCGTCGGCACCCAGTGGGGCGACGAGGGCAAAGGCAAGCTGGTCGACTGGCTGACCGAGAGCGCCCAGGGCGTGGTCCGCTTCCAGGGCGGCCACAACGCGGGCCACACGCTCGTGATCAACGGCGTGAAGACCGCGCTGCACCTGATCCCCAGCGGCATCATGCGTCCCGGCGTGAAGTGCTACATCGGCAACGGCGTGGTGCTGTCGGCGGCCAAGCTGTTCGAGGAGATCGAAGGGCTCGAGAAGGCCGGCGTGGAAGTGCGTTCGCGCCTGCGCATCAGCGAGGCCTGCCCGCTGATCCTGCCGTTCCACTCCGCGCTGGACATCGCGCGCGAGGCCTACCGCGAAAAGGGCGGCGTCGAGAAGATCGGCACCACCGGCCGCGGCATCGGCCCGGCCTACGAGGACAAGATCGCGCGCCGCGCGCTGCGCGTGCAGGACCTCAAGCACCCCGAGCGCTTCGCGGCCAAGCTGCGCGTGCTGCTCGACCTGCACAACCACGTGCTGGTCGAGGTGCTGGGCGCCACCGCGATCGACTTCGACACTGTGTTCGACGAGGCCATGCGGCATGCCGCGCTGCTGAAACCGATGATGGCCGACGTCTCGCGCGAACTGAACGACGCCCACCGCGACGGCGCCAACCTGCTGTTCGAAGGCGCGCAGGGCACGCTGCTCGACGTCGACCACGGCACCTACCCCTACGTCACCTCGAGCAACTGCGTGGCCGGCAACGCCGCCGCCGGCTCGGGCGTGGGCCCGGGCATGCTGCACTACATCCTTGGCATCACCAAGGCCTACTGCACGCGCGTGGGCGGCGGTCCGTTCCCGACCGAACTCGACTGGGCCACGCCCGGCACCCCCGGCTATCACATGAGCACCGTGGGCGCCGAGAAGGGCGTGACCACGGGCCGCAGCCGCCGCTGCGGCTGGTTCGATGCCGCGCTGCTCAAGCGCTCGGCGCAGGTCAACGGCCTGTCGGGCCTGTGCATCACCAAGCTCGACGTGCTCGATGGCCTCGAGAAGCTCGAGCTGTGCACCGGCTACGAGCTCGATGGCGAGACCACCGACATCCTGCCGATGGGCGCCGACGAGATCGAGCGCTGCACCCCGATCTACGAAACCCTCGAAGGCTGGAGCGAAAGCACGGTCGGCGTGACGCAGTACGACAAGCTGCCGGTCAATGCGCGCCTCTACCTGCAGCGCATCGAGCAGGTCACCGGCGTGCCGATCCACATGGTGTCGACCAGCCCCGACCGCGATCACACGATCATGATGCGCCACCCCTATCTGGCCGACTGATCCCCCGGTTCGACAACAACCCCAAAAAAGAAGCCCCCTGCGCCCGCTGACCCGGGCGACATCCGCTATTCATCCAGGAGCCCATCCCCCATGTTGACCGAAGACGGCAAGCACCTCTACGTGAGCTACGACGAGTACCACAACCTGATCGAGAAGCTCGCGATCAAGGTGCACCAGTCGGGTTGGGAGTTCGACACCATCCTGTGCCTCGCCCGTGGCGGCATGCGCCCGGGCGACGTGCTGTCGCGCATCTTCGACAAGCCGCTGGCGATCATGTCGACCAGCTCCTACCGGGCCGATGCCGGCACCATCCAGGGCCACCTCGACATCGCGCGCTACATCACCACGCCCAAGGGCGAGATCGCCGGCAAGGTGCTGCTGGTCGACGACCTGGCCGACTCGGGCCACACGCTGCATGCGGTGATCAACATGCTGCGCAACAACTACGCGCCCATCACCGAGCTGCGCAGCGCGGTGCTGTGGACCAAGGCGCTCTCGACCTTCACGCCCGACTACTCGGTGGAGTTCCTGCAGACCAATCCGTGGATCCACCAGCCCTTCGAAGGCTACGACTCGCTGCGGCCCGAGAAGCTGATCGAGAAGTGGTCGGTCTGAGGCCCGTCTCCAGACGCGTCCGCCAGACCTCGACGCCCCGGCTTGCCGGGGCGTTTTTCATGGTGCCTCAGCAGGCGCCGCTGCCGTTCTCGAACATCGCCGTGTAGCGCCGCTGCATCTCCTCGGGCGACAGCTTCTCGATGCTGTGGCCCACGTTCCAGCGGTGGCCGAAGGGATCGCGGAACACGCCCGAGCGCTCGCCGTAGAAGCGGTCCTCGGTCGGCATCTCGAGCGTGGCGCCGGCCGCCACCGCGCGCGCGACCACCGCGTCGGCATCGTCCACGTGCAGGTGCAGGGTGACCGCGCTGCCGCCCAGCGTCTTCGCGCTCGGGATGCCGTACTCGGGGTATTCGTCCGAGATCATCAGGATCGCGCCGTTGTGGAAGTCGAGCTCGACGTGGCCGACACGGCCGCTGGGCTCGACCAGCCGGAAGATCTCCTTGACCTGGAAGACCTCGCAGTAGAAGGCCACCGCGGCCTTGGCATCGTGGACGCAGATGTAGGGGAAGAGCTCGTGGATCGCCATGGGGTGCCTCTCGTCGTGGTTCGTGGAAGAAATCGCGTGTCGGCGCCGATTCTGGAAGGCTTCAGCGCGGCCGTCTTGAACGAATTTGACCGGGGGCGTTCGCGGGCGCCGCCACATGGCGCGGCGACGTGGCGCCCGTGCGCCGCCAAGCCTGCGGCGCCATGCCCGCGAGCGCCGAGAACTCGCGGCTCAGGTGCGCCTGGTCGGCATAGCCGGCCTCGACCGCGATCTCGGCCCAGGGCCGCGCCGGATCGGCCGCCAGCGCCAGCGCGCGGTCGAAGCGCATCACGCGCGCGTACTCCTTGGGCGTGAGCCCGATGGCGCCGCGGAACAGCGCGATGAAGCGCCGGTGGCTGTAGCCGCTGTCGGCCACCAGCGCACCGATGGCCGGGTTCTCGCCCGCGAGCGGCCCGAGCGCCGCCGCGATCGCCGGATGCAGCCCGCGCAGGCCGGCGCGCAGCGCGAGCGCCAGCCGCGCCGACAGCATCGCTTCGAACAACGCGAGCTGGCGCGCCAGGTCGGCCTCGGCATGCAGCCGCTCGAGCGCATCCGCCACTTCGGGCGCGCCCCAGAGCGCGTCGAGCGGCGTGTGCTGGCCCGACAACGCGTCCTCGGGCGCGCCCAGCAGCGCGCGCGCCGCGCCGGGCTGCAGCTGGGCGCCGACCGAGCGCGTGGCCACCGAGACGTCGCGCAGGTAGAAGCTGCTGCGCGCGCCGCCGACGATGGCATTGCCGCAGGTGTGGCCCTCGGTGTCGGCCGCGTGCCCGAACAGCTTGAGCGGCGGCCCCGAGAGCCGGAACACCAGGTGCATGCCGCCCGTGGGCAGCACATGCTCGCGCGCGCCGGGGCGTTCGACTCCAGTGCCCTCGGCGCCGGGCGCCCAGGCCCAGACCTGCCGCACGAAGGGCCGCAGCTGCGGCACGGGCGCGCGCGTCAGCTGCCGCATCTCAGGCCTGGGCTTCCACGTGCAGCGCGTAGACCGGGTCGGGCCAACGCTGGGGCGTCATGCCGGCGAGTTGCGCCGCCAACTGTTCGACGAAGCGCATGTCGACGTCGGGCGCCATGCTGGCCGGCCCGCGGCCGAAGGCCTCGCGCAGCCGGCGCACGGCATTGGCGGTGCCACGCAGAACGCCCTCGGGTTGGCCGGACTGCTCGAAGACCAGCACGTTGGCCAGCAGGTGGAGGAACGAGGCCACCACGGTCGCCTCCGTGCGCTGCCTGCCGTCCAGGGCCGCCATCACCAGTTCGAGCCAGTCGACCACCTCCTGCGGAATGCCTTGGGCCGCCAGCGCGGCATAGCTGGTCGGCCAGGCGCTGGCCGGTGTCTTGCGCAGCCAGGCGCCGAGCGCGCGCGGCGTGCCCGCCGGGGCCATCGCCGCAGCCTCGGCCGCGGAGTTCGCCTGCATCTTCATCAGGCGCCCGGGCGCGCCGCCGGCGGCCGCCGCTACCGGCAGGCCGCGCGTGCGCATCAGCATCGGCGCCGACGCCGGTGCGGCGAGCATGGCGTCGAACTGCACGGAGCCGGTGCCGCCCCAGCCGGCCGGCACCATCTGCGCCACCTTGCGCAGCTCGGGCATGTCGGCCGCGCGCTCGCCCTCGGCGCGTTCGACCACGAGCAGGTAGTTGGTGAGGTCTGTCACGAGCTGGTAGGCCACGGCGAGGCGGCGGGCTTGCGCCACGTCCTCCGTGCCGAGTTCGGCCACGCGTGCGTGCGCGGCGATCCGGCCGAGCGCGTCGATCGGTTCGGCCACGGCATTCACGCGCGCGCTGCCGATCGCTTCCTCGGCCGCGTCGCCCTGCGCGCGCACGCCGAGCAGCCGCACCTCGCCCTCGGGCGGCGCGTCGAACAGCGCGAACACGTTCACCGTGTCGGCGCCGAAGGCCGAGCGCGGCAGGGCGGAGGTCCACCGTGGTTGCGCGCCGCCCGGCCATTCGACGCGCAGCGCGTCGAGCCGCGGCGAGCGCAGCCGCGCGAACATGCGCAACACGGCCGGCTCGACCGCCTCGCCGGGCGCGACGAAATCGCAGGCCCCGCCCGTGGCCTCGGCCAGGCGCCGCAGGTGGCTCTCGGCCGGGCTGCTGCCGATGCCGACCACGAACACGCGGTGCCCCGAGGCACGGGCCGATTCGACCGTCGCGTCGATGGCGCTGATCTCGCCGTCGGTGACCACCAGCACGTCGCTCGACGCGCCGGCGCCCAGCGCGAAGGTGGAGGCCAGCGCGCTTTCCATCTCGGTGCCGCCCAGGTCGGCCCGCAGTGCGCCGATCCAGCGCTGCGCGGCCAGGCGCGTGACCTCGGTGAGCTGCCACAGGCCGCGCGAACGGTGCTCGACCGTGGTGCCGAAGCGCGAGAGCGAGAAGCGGTCGCCCGCGCCCATCCGCGAGACGATCGATTGCAGCGCGCGCCGCGCGGCATCGATGCTGTCGCCGGCCATCGAGCCCGAGCAGTCGACGAGCAACTGCACGTCGGTGGTGGCCGGGCCGCGCGCCGGCACCCGCGGGCAGAAGCTCGCGAGCGCGACGATGCCGCCGGGCGCGACATCGTCGGGCGCCGCCACGGCCACCGAGGCGTGCGCGAGCTGGTCGACCACCAGCACGAAGTCGCGGTCGAGCGCGCCGCGGCGCGCCAGCGACACCTGCAGCAGGCCGCTCTCCGGCCGCATCGCCACGCCCACCGGATGGCTGGGCGAGGCCACGCGCGCTCGTGCCAGTTCGCCATGCAGGCGCAGCTCGATGTCGAAGGGGTAGGCCGCCACCGCGCTGTGCTCGGGCGCCTGGTGCGGCCGCAGCCCGCCGTCGGCGACCGGGTCGCCATAGCGCGGCGCGATCACCGTCGGGATCAGCAGGCGCAGGCCCTGCTGCTCGAAGGCCAGGGTCTGCGCATAGCGCAGGGTGACGATGCAGGCCTCGTTCGCCGCGAGGTTGCCGAGGTTCAGCGTGTAGCTGCGGTCGTGGTTCTTCTCCAGCATGATGGCCGCGTGGCCCTCGGCCAAAGCGCCTTCGTAGGCCGCCTCGGCCTCGGCCTTCTCGACCACCGTGCCGCACAGACGCCGCTCGCCGAGCTGGACGTCGACGCCCAGCAGCACCGCGCCCCACGGCAGCGGAAAGCCGTAGACCACCTCGACGTTCGAGGCGCCCGGATTGCGGAAGCGCTGCTCGACCGTCATCTCGAGCAGCACGCCGCGCAGGTCGCCGCTGGCCTTCATGCCTTCGAGCAGCATGCTGTCGCCGTTCGCGGTCGTCATGCGTGCATGTTCCTGATAGCTCATGGGATGTCCCTTTCCTGTGTCTTCAGTTCTTCTTCGGAACGCCGGCGGCGGGGCCGTCGACGGGGGAGGGGGCGCAAGCCGCGGCGAAGGCCGCCATCACGCCCTGGATGAAACCGCGCACCTGCTCCGGCGACAGCCCGGCCCGGCCGGGTTCGATCACCACCTCGACGCCGTCGGCCACCGTCAGGTGGCTGCGCACCTCCACCGAGCCGGCCACGCGCGGGCGCGCCGGCACCGGCGCCTCCCGGCCCTGCAGCAGCTCGCGGATGCGCTCGAGCGAGACGCCGGCCGCCGTCCACTTCTTGATGAGCAGCAACTGTTCGAGGTGCCGCGCGCCATAGCGCGCCGCCCGCGTCTCGCCCTCGGGCCGGTCGACGATGCCGATCTGCACGTAGTAGCGCACCGTGCGCGGCGGCAGGTCGGCCAGCACGCACAGGTCCGCGAGCGCATAGGAAGCCGCCGGGGAGGGTGGGTTCGATTTCATACACTTAATTTAAACACAAGAACTGTTTTTAAAAAAGCACACGAAAGCCCGGCCCATGGGGGCGCGCTAGCATCGACCGCATGAGCAAGCCTTCCACGACCCTGATCCACCACCCCTACGTGCCGCCCGCCACCTTCGACGCGCCCCAGCCCGGCGTCTACAAGGCCTCGACGGTGTTCTTCGCCGACGTGGCCGCGATGCGCGCGCGCGACTGGAAGACCAAGGCCGGCTACACCTACGGCCTGCACGGCACGCCCACCACCTTCACGCTCGAGGAGCGCCTGGCCACCCTCGAGGGCGGCACCGAATGCCTGCTGGTGCCCAGCGGCCTGGCGGCGATCTCGCTCGTCGCCTTCGCCTTCCTGAAGACCGGCGACGAGGTGCTGATCCCCGACAACGCCTACGGCCCCAACAAGGCGCTGGCCACCGGCGAGCTCGCGAACTTCGGCATCGGGTACCGCCTGTACGACGCGATGAACCCCGAGGACCTCGCGGCGAAGATCTCGCCGCGCACGAAGCTGGTGTGGCTCGAGGCCGCGGGCTCGGTGACGATGGAGTTCCCGGACCTGCCCGCGCTCGCGGCCGCCTGCCGCGCGCGCGGCGTGCTCAGCGCGCTCGACAACACCTGGGGCGCGGGCCTGGCCTTCGCGCCCTTCGACTTCAACGGCAGCGGGCAGGGCGTCGACATCTCGGTGCACGCGCTCACCAAGTACCCGAGCGGCGGCGGCGACGTGCTCATGGGCAGCGTGGTCACGCGCGACGAGCGGCTGCACCGCGCGCTCAAGCTCACCCACATGCGCATCGGCTTCGGGGTCGGTGTGGGCGATGTCGAGACGCTGCTGCGCTCGCTGCCGAGCATCGGGCTGCGCTATGCGGCGCACGACCGCGCGGCGCGCGAGCTCGCGCGCTGGCTCACCGACCGCGACGAGGTCGCGCAGGTGCTGCATCCGGCGATCGAGAGCTCGCCCGGCCACCGCCACTGGCGCGCGCTGTGCGGCGAGGCCGACCTCGCGGCGGGCCTGTTCTCGATCGTCTTCGACGAGCGCTACGGCACCGAGCAGGTCGACCGCTTCTGCGACAGCCTCGAACTGTTCCGCCTCGGCTATTCGTGGGGCGGCCCGATCAGCCTGGTGGTGCCCTACGACATCGGCCTGATGCGCGACCCGGACGTGGCGCCCTGGCCCTACAAGGGCACGCTGGTGCGCTTCTCGATCGGCCTGGAGGACGTGGACGACCTGCGCGCCGACCTGCAGCAGGCACTCGCGCGCATGGCCTGAGCGGGCCTTGCCGGAGGCGCGCCGGATATCGCTTACAGTACCCCGACGCGCAGTCGTCCGACTGCTTCGCCTGAAGGAGAGATCAGTGGCAACACCGAATTACGGTTACGAGAAGCGGCAGAAAGAGCTGGCTCGCAAGAAGAAGAAGGAAGACAAGCTCCGCGAAAAGGCGAACCGCAAGCTTTCCCCGAGCAGCGACGGCCTGGCACCGGGCGATCCGGAAGACGACGTGGCCTCGCTCGAACGCGATCCGCCGACCGTTCCCGAACTGCCGACCAAGAACGGTTGAACGCTGCACCGTCCGGATTCTTTCCGTTCTGAATGACGAAGCCGCTGGGGGCCTGTCGGTCCCGCAGCGGCTTTTTGTTGGCGCGCGATCGGTGAAGAGGGCGGCCCTACTTCGCGGCGAGCAGCTTGCGCAGTTCGGGCCAGACGTTGTCGAGCAGTTGCGGCTGCGCCGCCGCGGTCGGATGGATGCGGTCGGCCTGGAACAGCGACATCGCATTCGGCGCATCGGCCACGCCCTTGAGCAGGAAGGGCACCAGCGCCGACCTGGTGGTGGACGCCACCTTGGCGAACACCGCCTCGAAGCGCCGCGTGTAGTCGCCGCCGTAGTTGGGCGGCACCTGGATGCCCACGATCAGCACCTTGGCGCCCGCGGCCTGCGCGGACTGCGTGATCTGCAGCAGGTTGGCCTCGGTGTCCGTGAGCGGCAGGCCGCGCAGCGCGTCGTTGGCGCCGAGCTCGAGCACCACGTGGCTGGGCTTGTGCTGCGCCAGCAGCGCCGCGAAGCGCGCGCGTCCGCCCGAGCTGGTGTCGCCGCTGATGCTGGCGTTGACCACGGTGGCGTCGATCTTCTGCTGCGCGAGGCGCTTCTCGAGCAGCGGCACCCAGCCTTCGCCGCGCTTCAGGCCGTACTCGGCGCTCAGCGAATCGCCGAGCACCAGGATCACCGGCTTGCGCGCGGCGGCGCCCTGCGCCATCGCCCCACGCCATGGCCCGGAACTGCCGAGCGCGGCAGTGGTCAAGATAAAGTCACGTCGATTCAAAACCAAAGCCTTTCCATGTCCCAACCCCCGTCCAATGCGATTGTCGCCGTCGAGCATGTGTTCAAGTCCGTCACCGACTCGACCGGTACCCTGGACATTCTGCAGGACATCGATTTCACCCTCGGGGCACGGGAAACCGCGGCCATCGTGGGGGCCTCGGGGTCGGGCAAGAGCACCTTGCTGTCGATCGTCGCCGGGCTCGACACGCCCACGCGCGGCACGGTGAAGCTGGCCGGCGACGACATCTTCGCCATCGACGAGGACGAACGCGCCGCGCTGCGCGCGCAGCGCGTGGGCTTCGTGTTCCAGAGCTTCCAGCTGCTGGGCAACCTCAGTGCCCTCGAGAACGTGATGCTGCCGCTGGAGCTGGCCAACCGCAAGGATGCCCGCAAGGCCGCGACCGAGATGCTGGGCCGCGTCGGCCTGGGCCAGCGGCTCAACCACTATCCCAAGGTGCTGTCGGGCGGCGAGCAGCAGCGCGTGGCGCTGGCGCGGGCCTTCGTGGTGCAGCCGGCCTTGCTGCTGGCCGACGAGCCCACGGGCAGCCTCGACTTCGCCACCGGCGAGCAGGTGATGCGGCTGATGTTCGACCTCAACCGCGAGCTTGGCACCACCCTCGTGCTGGTGACGCACGACCGCGGCATCGCGGCGCAGTGCGAGCGCCGCATCATGATCGAGGCCGGGCGCGTGGTCCTCAACGAGAGGACGGCCGATACGACGGCCTGAGGGCTTCGGGTACAACCGGGCCTGCAGGAGGAGATTCCAGATGCAGGACGAGCTACCCCCCGATGCCCGACTCGCGCTGCAGCGCGGCAACCTGATCGAGGCCATCAAGATCGTGCGCGACCGCACCGGCCTCGGCCTCAAGGAGTCCAAGGAACTGGTCGAGCGGCATGCCAACGCGGTGGAGGACGAACCCGCGCCCGAGACCGACGAATGGAACCGGCTCTTGAGCGGCGGCGCGCAGGGCCTGCCGGCCGAAGCGGTCGCCGCGCTCGCGCGGGGCCGCAAGGTCGAGGCGGTGAAGATCGTGCGCGAGGCCACCGGCCTCGGCCTGGCCGAATCGCTGAAGCGGGTCGACGAGCACCTGCATGGCCAGCGCGGCCAGTCCGCGCCGCACGGTGCCTTCGACCCGATGGCCGAGCCCGGTCGCGTGCCTTCGGGCGGCGGCGTCAGGTTGCTGGCGATCGTGCTGATGATCGCCTTGGTGGCCACGGCATTCTTCTTCATGAGTGCCTGAGCCCGATGATCGTTCCACAGTTCTGGGCCGAAGGCCGCATCCAGCAACGCATCGACGGCCGCCAGCTCACGGTGCGCCGTTTCGGCTGGTCCGACGACAGCCCCGTGGCCGCGCAGGCCCATGCCGACCAGCGCACGCGCGAGGCCTTCGAGCGCATCGCCGCCGGCGAGACGCTCGTGCGCCGCGAGCGCAAGGTGGCCTACAACGGCGCCGACGGCATGCCGATCCGCGAGGAGATCGTCGAGCGCCACGGCGAGGACATCGTCACGCGCAACGGCTATGGCGCGCGCTGCCTCAATACGCCCGACGTGCTGTTCGTCGACGTGGACTTCGACGACCCGCGGCATGCCAGCGGCCGCGGGCTCACCGTCATCGGCGCGGCACTCATCGGCGCGGTGGTCGCGGGCTATGCCAGCAAGTCGTGGGTGCTGGCCGTGGTGGCGGCCGTCCTCGTGGCGGCCTTCGGCTTCTGGCGCGTGCGCCTCGAAGGGCTGCGGCTGAGCGAACCCGAGGCCGATCCGCTCGCGGCCGTGCGTGCGCGCATCGAGCGCTTCGTCCACCAGCATCCCGACTGGCACCTGCGCCTGTACCGCACCCCCGCGGGCCTGCGCGCGCTCGCCATGCACGACGTCTTCGCGCCGTCCGATGCCGCGGTCGCCGACGTGTTCCAGACCCTGGGCGCCGACAAGGTCTATGCGCGCATGTGCCGCAACCAGAACTGCTTTCGCGCGCGCGTGAGCGCCAAGCCCTGGCGCATCGGCATCGGCGATCCGATGCGGCCGCGCCCCGGTGTCTGGCCCGTGGCGCCCGAGCGGCTCGCGCAACGCGAGGCCTGGGTGGCGCGCTACGAGCAGATGGCCGACCGCTTCGCGGCCTGCGAGTACCTCGAGAGCGTGGGCGACGCGCAGCGCGTGCATCCGCGCGCGCTCGCGGTGCAGCAGTTGCACGACGGGCTGGCGCAGGCGCGCGCCGGCCTGCCGCTGGCCTGAAGCCGGGCTAAGGCGGGCGGGGGCGGCCTCCCTCGATAATCGCCGCATGTCTTCTCCCAAAGTGATCTTCGGCTTCCATGCCGTGGGCGTGCGCATCAAGACCGCCCCCAAGTCCGTGCTCGAGGTGCTGTTCGACGCCAGCCGGCGCGATGCGCGCATGAAACAGTTCATGGCGCGGGCCCAGGATGCCGGCGTGCGGCTGGTCGAGGCCGACGGCGCGCGGCTCGCCAGGCTCAGCGGCAGCCACGGCCACCAGGGCGTGGTGGCGCGCGTGGAGCCGGCGGCGCAGATCCATTCGCTCGACGAACTGCTCGAAGGCCTGGAGGAGGCCGGTACCGTGCCGCTCTTGCTGGTGCTCGACGGCGTGACCGATCCGCACAACCTCGGCGCCTGCCTGCGCGTGGCCGACGGCGCCGGCGCCCATGCGGTGATCGCGCCCAAGGACCATGCGGCCGGCATCAACGCCACCGTGGCCAAGGTGGCCAGCGGCGCGGCCGAGACGGTGCCCTATTTCATGGTGACCAACCTCGCGCGCACGCTCAACGAGCTCAAGGAGCGCAGCATCTGGTGCGTGGGCACCAGCGACGACGCGCCCGGCACCATCTACCAGAGCGACTTCAAGCGCCCGCTGGCGCTGGTGCTCGGCGCCGAGGGCGAGGGCATGCGCCAGCTCACGCGCAAGACCTGCGACGAGCTGGTCAGCATCCCGATGGCGGGCGCGGTCGAGAGCCTGAACGTCTCGGTCGCCAGCGGCGTGTGTCTCTACGAGGCGATGCGCCAGCGCGGCGCCTGAGCGCCGCGCCGCGGCCTCACTGCGACGGATCCTTGCCGCGGGTGCGGCCCACCGCGCTGAAGATGCCGATGCCCAGCAGGATCAGCGAACCGATGCCGATGTAGAGCGTCGGTACGCCGGCCACCGAGGCGCCCCAGATCAGGCCGGCCATGAAGATCAGAAAACCGATCATGTAGAGCGCGAACGACATGCGTGTTCCTCCGAAGCTGTGATGTCTCGCAGTATCTGGAGCGCGCTTGCCGCCCGCACCGGCCGGTGCCGCCAGCGGCTGTGGGAGCGGGCCTACTGGGGGCGCAGGTCCTGGTCGGCCGCCAGCAGGTAGCGGCAGCCGCCATCGCCGAGCGCCTGGAACACCAGCGCCCGGTCGACCCCGAAATCCAGGCAGTCGCCCGGTGCGAGCCGGAAGCGCTCCTCGCCGTAGTCGACCTGCAACTCGCCCTCGAGCAGCCACAGGCATTGCCGGTACGGCTTGCCGCTCCAGCGCGGATAGGCGACCTGCGCCGCGCGCGGCAGCTCGACCTCGACCAGCTCGATGCCGCCGGCCGCGCCGCGCTCGAGCACCTGCCGCCGCAGGTAGCCCGCGCCGGGGTCGCGCCACACCGCCTGCGCGGCGCGGGGGCGCAGCCGCTGCGTCTCGCGGCCCTCGTCCTGCGTCAGCAGCTGCGCCAGCGGCACGCCCAGCCCCGCCGCCAGCCGGCCCAGCAGCACGGCCGTGGGGCTGCTCTGCGCGCGCTCGACCTTGGAGATCATGGCCTTGCTCACGCCCGAGCGCTCGGCCAGTTCCGACAGGCTCAGGCCCTGGGTCTGACGCAGCGCCAGCAGCCGGTGGGCGATCAGCGCGTCGATGGGTTCGGCGGCTTCCGGAATCGGAGGGGATGCATCGTTTCTCATAAGAGACTATTATTCTCCTATAGTAAACAACCGCGCAATCTGCGAAGGACTCCCATGCGCCTGATCCCCTGCACCGAGGAAGCCCACGCCGGCACCATCCTCGCGATCCTCAACGACGCCATCGTCACCTCGACCGCGCTCTACGACTACAAACCGCGCACGCCCGAACAGATGGCCGGCTGGTTCGCCACCAAGCGCGCCAACGGCTTCCCGGTGATCGGCGCGGTGGACGACGACGGCCGGCTCATGGGTTTCGCGAGCTACGGCAGCTTCCGCGCCTTCCCCGCCTACAAGTACACGGTCGAGCACTCGGTGTACGTCGATGCCGCCGACCGCGGCAAGGGCCTGGGCCGCACCCTGCTCGAGGCGATCGTGGCCGAGGCGCAGGCGCGCGAGGTGCACGTGCTGGTCGGCGCGATCGATGCCCAGAACGCCGGCAGCATCGCGCTGCACGAGCGCCTGGGCTTCGAGCACGCGGGCACGGTGCGGCAGGCGGGCTTCAAGTTCGGCCGCTGGCTCGACGTGGCCTTCTACCAGCGCATCCTGGCCACGCCCGCCGAGCCGGTCGACGGCTGAGCGCTAGTTCACGGCCCAGAAGCGCATCACGACCTCGGCCGGCCGGCGCACGCCGGCGCCGAGGAACAGCCGCTCGGCGATCCAGGCCAGCGCGGGCGAGGCGGTCTCGAAATGCGGCGTGCAGCGGAAATACACCTGCGCCGGATCGACCGGCTCGCCGCGCAGCAGCCGCGCCATGGTCTCGCGCGAGGCGCTGCGGATCGCGTGGTTCTGCACGTAGACGAGGTCGCCCGCATCGGTCTCGAGGCCGTAGCGCGCATCGAGCACCGAGAGGGTCTCGCCCACGATCAGCTGGAAGTCGCTGCCGCCCGGCAGCACGCGCGCGGTCCAGCCATGGCCTTGCGCCTGGCCGCCGGTGATCGGCACCACGCGGCGCAGGCCGCCCGGCCCCTGGCCCAGCACCTGGGGTGCGCCGACCTCCACGCGCAGGTTGGCGAAGTGTTCGAGCGAAGGCGCCGCGATGGCGTCGAAGTCGCTCATGGCTCAGGCCGCCGCCTTGCCTTCTTCCTCGCTCGCGCGGTCGAGCATCGCGATCGTGCCCGCGTCGAGCTTGAGCTGGGTGGCGGTCACCAGTTCGTCGAGCTGGGCGATCGAGGTCGCGCTCGCGATCGGCGCCGTCACCGAGGGCCGCGCGATCTGCCAGGCGATCGCGACCTGGCCCGGCTTCGCGTTGTACTGCTGGGCCACCTTGTCGAGCGCCTCGAGGATGCGCAGCCCGCGCGGGTTGAGGTACTTCTTGGTGGTACTGGCGCCGCGCGCGCTCTTGGCCGCGTCGGCCTCGGTGCGGTACTTGCCGGTGAGGAAGCCGGCGGCCAGCGCATAGAAGTTGATCACGCCGACCTCGCGCTTCAGGCACAGCGGCTCGAGATCGTCCTCGAACACGGCGCGGTCGTAGAGGTTGTACAGCGGCTGCAGGCTCTCGTAGCGCGCGATGCCCAGGCGCTCGGAGACGTCGAGCGCCTCGGCCAGCCGCGGCGCGGTGAAGTTCGAGGCGCCGATGGCGCGCACCTTGCCGGCCTTCACGAGGTCGTCGAAGGCACCCAGCGTGTCCTCGAGCGGCGTGTTGGCGTCGTCGTCGTGCGACTGGTAGAGGTCGATGTAGTCGGTCTGCAGGCGCTTGAGCGAGGCCTCGACCGCCTCGCGGATGTAGGCCGGCGAGAGCCCGACCTTGCCTTCGCCCATCGACTTGCCGAGCTTGGTGGCCAGCACCACGCGGCTGCGCTTGCCGCTCTGCTTGAGCCACTTGCCGATGATGGTCTCGGACTCGCCGCCGCTGTGGCCCGGCACCCAGTACGAGTAGACGTCGGCGGTGTCGACGAAGTTGAAGCCGGCATCGAGCCAGGCATCGAGCAGCTTGAACGAGGCGGCCTCGTCGACGGTCCAGCCGAACACGTTGCCGCCGAAGGCGAGCGGGGACACCTGGAGGCCGGAGCGGCCGAGGGGGCGAAGTTGCGACATGGGAAAGCTCCTGAGGAAAGAGGGAGGAGGAAGGGGCGAAGGTCAGACGAAACCGATGGCGCCGAGCACCGCGCCGGCGCCCAGCAGCCACAGCAGATGGATGCGCGTGCGCCAGACGACGAGCGCGGCCACGCCGGTCAGGAGCCACAGGTGCCAGGCCGGCGCATCGCCCACGTGGTTGCCGGCGGCCAGCACCCAGCCGGTGGCGATCAAGAGGCCCACCACCACGGGCGCCATGCCCTGCTTGAAGGCGCGCACGCCGCGCCGGGTGCGGTTGCGGTGGCCCCAGCGGGTGGCGAAGTAGGTGAGGGTGGTGCTCGGCAGCATGATGCCGACCATGGTCACGGCCAGCCCGAACAGGCCGAGCAGCCAGGCCGAGGGCCCGGCGCCGATGCCGCCGCCCGCGTTGAGGCCGACGTTCCAGCCCATGAGGCCGACGAACAGCACGTTGGGCCCGGGCGCGGCCTGCGCGATGGCGACCGAGGAGGTGAACTGCGCATCGGTGAGCCAGCCGTGCTGGGCCACCAGGTAGCGGTGCATGTCGGGCACGGTGGTGATGGCGCCGCTGATCGAGAGCATCGACAGCAGCATGTACTGGCCGAACAGCGCCAGCCAGTCGTGCCAGTGCATGACGATGTTCATTGAAGTACCTCCGTGCTTCGCACTGCGGTGCGAGCTTGCTTGGGGCGGCCCGGCGCGGCGCTCATGGCTCGATCCTCTTCCAGGTCCAGCCGCAGGCCACGCCGCCGAGCACCAGCAGCACCCAGCCCAGCGGGACGCGCGCCCAGGCGATGGCGCCGAACACCAGCGCCACGAACACCAGGCAGGTGGCGAAGCCCAGCGGGTGCTTGCGCAACTGCGGGATCAGCTTGATGCCGGTGGCCGCGATCAGCCCGCCCGACACCGCGCCCATGCCGCGCAGCGCGCCCGCGACCTGCGGGTTGCCCGCGTAGTGCGCGTAGAGCACCGCGAGCGCGAGGATCACGAACAGCGGCACCGTGAGCATGCCGGCCACCGCGGCCACGGCGCCGCGCAGCCCGAAGTAGCGGTCGCCGATCATCAGCGCGAGGTTGATCACGTTGGGCCCCGGCATCACCTGGGCCACGGCCCAGTCCTCGAGGAACTGCTCGGGCGTGAGCCACTTCTTCTTCTCGACCATCTCGCGCTGCACGATCGCCAGCACGCCGCCGAAGCCCTGCAGCGCCAGCAGGGTGAAGGACACGAAGAGGTCGCGCGGCGACTGGGGATGCGCGGGGGGAGACGGTTGCATGGCGCAGCGATTATCGTAGGCGGACGGCAAGATGCCGGGCGTCGCACCGACAGGACGGCGCCACCACCGACAGGAGACTCCAACGCCATGCACCTTCGCGCCCTTTTCGATCTCTGCCGCCGCGCCGTCGCTTCCTGGTCCAACGACTACGCCCCGAGCATGGGCGCCGCGCTCGCCTACTACACCGTGTTCTCGATCGCGCCGCTGCTTCTGATCGTGATCGCCGTCGCCGGGCTGGTGTTCGGGCAGGAGGCCGCGCGCGGCGAGATCCTCGCGCAGCTCTCGGGGCTGATGGGCGAGCAGGGCGCGGCCGCGGTGCAGAGCATGCTGCAGGCGGTCAACAAGCCGCGCGAGGGCATCGTCGCCACCCTGATCGGCATCGCGCTGCTGGTGGTCGGCGCCACCACCGTGTTCGGCGAGCTGCAGGACGCGCTCGACCGCATCTGGCGCGCCCCCGCGCGTGCCAAGAGCAGCGGCATCTTCAACCTGCTGCGCGTGCGATTGCTGTCCTTCAGCATGGTGATGGGCATCGGCTTCCTGCTGATGGTGTCGCTGGTGGCGAGTGCCGCGCTGGCCGCGCTCGGCAAGTGGTGGTCGCCGATGTTCGGCGCCTGGGAGACGCTGGCCCAGTGGGTCAACTTCGGCTTCAGCTTCGCAATGGTCACCGTGATCTTCGCGATGATCTACAAGATCATGCCGCGCGCGAAGGTGCAGTGGCGCGACGTGTGGGTGGGCGCGGCGGTGACGGCGCTGCTGTTCACCGTCGGCAAGCACCTGATCGGCCTGTACATCGGCAAGAGCAGCGTGGCCTCGGGCTACGGCGCCGCGGGTTCGCTGGTGGTGGTGCTGGTGTGGGTCTACTACTCGGCGCAGATCTTCCTGCTGGGCGCCGAGTTCACCTGGGTCTATGCGCGCAGCTACGGCTCGCTCAAGCATTCCGACGTCGGCATCGGCAAGGGCAAGGACGACCACGTGCCGGCGCGCACGCGCTCGGGCGGCGATCTCTGAACGCGCTCAGCCCTTGAAGCCGCCCTCGGCGAGGAACTTCTCTTCCTCGGGCGTGCTCGCGCGGCCCAGCATCCGGTTGCGGTGCGGGAAGCGGCCGAAGCGCGCCACGATGTCCCGGTGCAGCACCGCGAAGCGCAGGGTGTTGGCATCGAGCGCGCCGCAGTGCACGACCGAGCGCTCCTGCTCGGCCAGCACCTCGGAGTGCATGAAGGGCATGTAGAAGAAAGGCCGCAGCACCTCTTCGAGCTGGCGATCGAAGCCGGCCTCGACCGCATGGTGCGCGACGGCCAGCGCCTTGCCGTCGGTGGCCAGCATGTGGGCGTTGTCGCGCCAGGCGTTGCGCGGCAGCTGGTCGAGCAGCACCAGCAGCGCGAGCGTGCCTTCGGCATCGTTCATCCAGTCGTCGAGCTCGCCGCGCGCGGCGGCGTGGTGGGCTTCGACGAAGCGGCCGGCGAACGCGGCATCGAAGGTCTCGTCCTTGGCGAACCAGCGCTTGGGGCCGGCCTCGCGCCAGAACTGCACCACATCGTGCGCCGAGGGCAGGGTGGAAGACGAAGAAGATTCAGAAGATTCGGAGGCGGAAATCATCGCGGCATTGTCTTCTTTCAATCGGCTTTCAATGCCAGGGCTGGCGCCGCGTGCACGGCGAATTCGGGGTGGTGGCCGACAAGGGATCGCGCAGGGCCTGCCTATGCTGGTCCGCATCCATTCACGACCAGGAGACTTTCCATGAACCGATACGGCACCCTCTTGCGCGCCGCCCTCGTCGCCGGCGCGGCCAGCGCGGCACTGGCCGGCTGCGGCATGATGTCCAAGGCCAATGTCGCGAGCTTCAGCGGCGCGATGAACGCCGCCAGCGAGGTGCCGCCGAACATGACGCGCGGCAGCGGCATGGCCGAGGCCTGGCTCAACCGCGACACCAACGTCCTCAAGTACAAGATCACCTACACCGGCCTCAGCGGCCCGGCCACCGCGGCCCATTTCCACGGCCCCGCCGCCGCCGGCGCCAATGCCGGCGTGGTGCTGCCGTTCTCGAACGCGGCCAGCCCGATCGAGGGCGAGGCCACGCTCACGCCCGCGCAGGCGGCCGACCTCAGCGCGGGCAAGTGGTACGCCAACGTCCACACGGCGGCCAACCCGGGCGGCGAGATCCGCGGCCAATTGCTGCCGAAGATGTGACGCAGGTCCGCCGAACGGGGTTCGAGTGCCCCCTGGTCAGTCGGGGGTCACGGGGCTGATGTCAAATGACTTCATGACGACGTCCCCGAAGAAGCCCCGTTCCTCCCCTGTCTCTCCTTCTCCCCGTTCCCCGTCTCCCCCCGCCCGCCGCAAGAGCCAGGCCGTTTCCGCGGCCCGCAAGCTCGAGGCCTTCGCCGCGCGGCGCGAGGACATGCGCGCCGCGGGCAAGGCCCTGGTGCTGCAGGGCGGCGGCGCGCTCGGCGCCTACCAGGCCGGCGTCTACGCGGCGCTCAGCGAGACCGAGCTGCAGCCGCGCTGGATCGCGGGCGTGTCGATCGGCGCGATCAACGCCGCGCTGATCGCGGGCAACGCGCCCGAGCACCGCGTCGACCGGCTGCGCGAGTTCTGGCACCTGGTGTCCTCGGGCCCCTCGCAGCGCCTGCCGTCCTGGCTCGGCGACCGCGCCACGCAGAACCAGTGGAGCGCGACCATGGCCTCGCTGGTGGGCATTCCCGGCTTCTTCGAGCCGCGCTATTCGCCGGCCTTCCTGCTCGGCGGCGCGGCGCCGCTCCTGAGCTACTACGACACCTCGCCGCTGAAGGCCACGCTCGAGCGCCTGGTCGACTTCGACCGCATCAACCACTGCGAGGCGCGCTTCAGCGTGGGCGCGGTCAACGTGCGCACCGGCAACTCGGTGTACTTCGACAACACGCGCCAGCGCATCGGCCCCGAGCACATCATGGCCAGCGGCGCGCTGCCGCCGGGCTTCGCGCCGGTGCACATCGACGGCGACGACTACTGGGACGGCGGCATCGTCTCGAACACGCCGCTGCAGTACGTGCTCGACCTGCATCCGCGCAGCGAGCCGCTGGTGGTGCTGCAGGTCGACCTGTTCAATGCGCGCGGCGAGATGCCGCATACGCTGTCGGGCGTGATGGAGCGGCAGAAGGACATCACCTATTCGAGCCGCACCCGCATGAACACCGACGCGCTGGCGGCCAACATGAACCTGCAGCAGGCGATCGCCGACCTGATCGAGAAGCTGCCGCCGCACCTGCGCCGCGACCCCGCGGTCGAGGCGGTGCAGGCCGAGCTCACGCACCACCCGATCGACATCTTCCACCTGATCTACCGCGACAAGCCCTACGAGCTCGAGTCGAAGGACTACGAGTTCTCGCGCGCGGCGGTCGAGGAGCACTGGGAGTCGGGCGCGCGCGACATGCGCCGCGTGCTCGCGCATCCCGAGACGCTGCGCAGCGACGCCGCGGTCAACGGCGTCACCACCTTCGACCTCGGCGAGGGCGGCAGCGGCCGCGTGAAGCGGCCCGGCCTGTCACGCTGACGAGAAGAACCGCCCTCACGATTCAGCCCCGGCTAAGAAACCGGCACGAGACTGGTTGCCGGTTTTCAAACGCTTCAAAGGAGGAATGTCGTGAACATTGAAGACGTGCGGCGCCAGGCTTTCGCCATGCCGCTCACCAGCCCCGCCTTTCCGCCCGGACCGTACCGCTTCATGCGGCGCGAGTTCATGGTGATCACCTACCGCACCGACCTCGACGCCTTGCGCGCCGTGGTGCCTGAGCCGCTCGAGGTGGTCGAGCCGCTGGTCAAGTACGAGTTCATCCGCATGCCCGACTCCACCGGCTTCGGCGACTACACCGAGTCGGGCCAGGTCATCCCGGTGCAGCTGCGCACCGCGCGCGGCCTCGAGCAGGGCGCCTACGTGCATGCGATGTACCTGAACGACCATCCGCCGATCGCGGGCGGGCGCGAACTCTGGGGCTTCCCGAAGAAGCTGGCCTCGCCGCAGTTCGACTACGAGACCGACACCATCGTCGGCACCCTCGACTACGGCAAGCTGCGCGTGGCCAAGGCCACCATGGGCTTCAAGCACCGCGCGCTCGAGCCCGGCCCGATCCTTGCAGGCATCGCGCAGCCCAACTTCCTGCTCAAGATCATTCCGCACGTGGATGGCACGGCGCGCATCTGCGAGCTGGTGCGCTACCACATGGTCGACGTCACGCTGCACGGTGCCTGGACCGGCCCGGCCTCGCTCGAGCTGCATCCGCATGCGCTCGCGCCGGTGGCCGAGCTGCCGGTGCGCAAGGTCGAATCGGCCGTGCACTACATCGCCGACATGACGCTCGCGCTCGGCACGGTCGAGCACGACTACCTCGCCCCTTCCTCTTCTTCGCAACCCTAACCCAAGGAACCAGCATGCAACTCAAGGACAAGGTCGCCTACATCACCGGCTCGGCCAGCGGCATCGGCAAGGAGATCGCGATCCTCTTCGCGCAGGAAGGCGCGAAGATCGTCATCGCCGACCTCAACAAGGAAGCGGCCGACGCCACCGCGGCCGAGCTCAAGGCCACGGGCGCGCAGGCCATCGGCGTGGCGGTCGACGTGACCAGCGAGGCGCAGGTCGACGCCTCGGTCGAAGAGGCCGCCAAGGCTTTCGGCGGCATCGACATCCTGGTGAGCAACGCCGGCATCCAGATCGTGCATCCGGTCGAGGAGTTCAGCTTCGCCGACTGGAAGAAGATGCTCGCGATCCACCTCGACGGCGCCTTCCTCACGACCAAGGCCTGCCTCAAGCACATGTACGCCCAGGGCCGCGGCGGCAGCGTGATCTACATGGGCTCGGTGCACTCGAAGGAAGCCTCGCTGCTCAAGGCCCCCTACGTGACGGCCAAGCACGGCCTGATCGGCCTCGCGAAGACGGTGGCCAAGGAAGGCGCCAAGCACGGCGTGCGCGCCAACGTGATCTGCCCGGGCTTCGTGCGCACGCCGCTGGTCGAGAAGCAGATCCCCGAGCAGGCCAAGACGCTGGGCATCAGCGAGCAGGAAGTCATCAAGAACGTGATGCTCAAGGAAACGGTGGATGGCGAATTCACCACCACCGACGACGTGGCGCGCGTGGCGCTGCTGTTCGCGGCCTTCCCGACCAATGCGCTCACCGGCCAGTCGCTGGTGGTGAGCCATGGCTGGTACATGCAGTGAGCGCGATCGCCGCTAGAGCTTGAGCGACCAGGTCTCGCCGACCAGTTGCTGTCCGAAGCCCTCGTAGGCTTCGGACTTCTCGAGTTCGAAGCCGCGCTTCGCATAGATCGCACGCGCGGCCGTGAGGCAGCTGTTGGTCCACAGCACCATCTTGCGGTAGCCCCTGGCGCGCGCGAAGGCGATGCATTCGTCGGTGAGCCGGCCACCCAGGCCGAGGCCGCGCGCGGCGGGCGTGAGCAGCAAGAGCCGAAGCTGCGCGGTGGTGGCCGACTTTCGCACCACGAAGATCGCGCCCACGCGCTCGCCGTCGAGCTCGGCGATCCAGCCCTTGTCCCATTCGGGCTGGAACTTGCGGAGGTACTGCGCCACGATCTCCGCGACCAGCGCCTCGAACTCGCTGTTCCAGCCGTACTCGCGCGCATAGAGCTCGCCGTGCTGCTGCACCACCCAGCCCATGTCGCCGGGCCTGGGGTCGCGCAGCACCACCGTGCGCGTGGGCGCGCGCGGTGCCGCGGGGTCGAGCAGGCGCTCGATCCGTCCCATGGCCTCGACCACCTGTTCGCGCTCGCGCGGCGGCAGTGGCGCGAGCAGGGCGGCGGCTTCCTCGCGCGACTTCTGCTGCAGCGGCGCGAAGGCGGCGTGGCCGGCCCCGGTCAGGGTCAGCAGGCTCTGGCGCGCGTCGCGCGGGCTCGGCGAACGCACGATCCAGCCCTCGGTCTCGAAGCGCTTGAGGATGCGGCTCAGGTAGCCGCCGTCCAGGCCCAGTTCGCGCGCGAGATCGGTCGCGACCAGCGCGTCGCGGTGCGCGAGTTCGTAGAGCACGCGCACCTCGGTCAGCGGCAGCGCGCCGCCGAGGTAAGGCTCGAGCACGCCGGCCTGACGTGTGAAGAAGCGGTTGAAACGGCGCACGGCCTTGACGGCGTCGGCGGGAACGGCGGGGGATTCGGTGGTCGGCATGGAGCGACTGTGCGCCAATTGATTGACAAAAGCAAGCAATTGAATGACTGAAGATTGGTATATAGGCGGGGCGAGCCTGGGCCGAAGCCCCTAATCGAGACGCCGCGCCACCGCTTTCACGGGACAGGAAGGGTGGAAAACCCTAAAATCGCGGGTTACCCATCGCAGCCGCATCTCTCGTTTGTCTTCGAGGCCGCCTGCCGCACCACCCCCATTTGATGAACGCCCCCGTCGACGTCTCCTTTTTCGCGCGCGCCGCCAAGCCGCTGACCAGCTACCGCAAGTACTGGGCAGCCCGCTTCGGCACGGCGAAGTTCCTGCCGACCACGCGCCAGGAGATGGAGGCGCTCGGCTGGGACAGCTGCGACGTGGTGATCGTCACCGGCGACGCCTATGTCGACCATCCGAGCTTCGGCATGTCGGTGATCGGCCGCATGCTCGAGGCGCAGGGCTTCCGCGTGGGCATCATCGCCCAGCCCGACTGGCAGAGCGCCGAGCCCTTCAAGGCGCTCGGCAAGCCGAACCTGTTCTTCGGCGTGACCGCCGGCAACATGGATTCGATGATCAACCGCTACACCGCGGACCGCAAGATCCGCAGCGACGACGCCTACACGCCCGGCGACGTCGGCGGTTCGCGGCCCGACCGCGCGGCCATCGTCTATTCGCAGCGCTGCAAGGAAGCCTGGAACGACGTGCCGATCGTGCTCGGCGGCATCGAGGGCAGCCTGCGCCGCATCGCCCACTACGACTACTGGCAGGACAAGGTCCGCCGCTCGATCGTGGTCGATTCGAAGTGCGACCTGCTGCTGTACGGCAACGCCGAGCGCGCCATCGTCGAGATCGCCCACCGCCTCGCCGCGCGCGAGCCGGTGCACCAGATCGACGACGTGCGCGGCACCGCCTACGTGCGCCGCGAAACGCCCGAGGGCTGGTTCGAGATCGATTCCACCAGCGTGGACGAGCCGGGCCGCGTCGAGGCGCACGTCAATCCCTACCTGATGGTCTCGGACCAGGCCAAGGCCAACGGCGCGAGCTGCGCGCGCGAGGACGAGGCCGAGGCGGTCGCCAAGGCGGCCGAGGTCGCCGGTTCGCCGGCCGTGGCCTCCGCGGCGGTCAACCCCGCCATCAAGCCGCTGCAGTTCGTGCCCAACCCCGCGTTGCAGGGCCGCGGCAAGACCAAGGTGCCGCCGCGCGACCGCTCGGTGATCCGCCTGCCCTCGTACGAGCAGGTGCGCGCCGATCCGGTGCTCTATGCCCACGCCAACCGCGTGCTGCACCTCGAGACCAACCCCGGCAACGCGCGCGCGCTGGTGCAGGCGCATGGCGAGGGCACGACCGCGCGCGACGTCTGGATCAACCCGCCGCCGATCCCGCTGACCACGGCCGAGATGGACCACGTGTTCGACCTGCCGTATGCGCGCAGTCCGCATCCGCGCTATGCCGACGAGAACGGCAGCCACGACGGCGCGACCAAGATCCCGGCCTGGGAGATGATCCGCTTCAGCGTGAACATCATGCGCGGCTGCTTCGGCGGCTGCACCTTCTGCTCGATCACCGAGCACGAGGGCCGGATCATCCAGAGCCGCTCGGAAGACTCGATCATCAAGGAGGTCGAGGCCATCCGCGACAGCGTGAAGGGCTTCACCGGCACCATCTCCGACCTCGGCGGCCCCACGGCCAACATGTACCGCATCGGCTGCAAGTCGCCCGAGATCGAGGCCGCCTGCCGCAAACCCAGCTGCGTGTACCCGGGCATCTGCCAGAACCTCAACACCAACCACGATCCGCTGATCAAGATCTACCGCCGCGCGCGCGCGCTGCGCGGCATCAAGAAGATCCTGATCGGCTCGGGCCTGCGCTACGACCTCGCCGTGCAGTCGCCCGAGTACGTGAAGGAACTGGTGCAGCACCACGTGGGCGGCTACCTGAAGATCGCGCCCGAGCACACCGAGCAGGGCCCGCTCAGCAAGATGATGAAGCCCGGCATCGGCAGCTACGACAAGTTCAAGCAGATGTTCGAGAAGTACTCGGCCGAGGCGGGCAAGAAGCAGTACCTGATCCCGTACTTCATCGCCGCGCATCCGGGCACCAGCGACGAGGACATGATGAACCTCGCGATCTGGCTCAAGAGGAACGGCTTCCGCGCCGACCAGGTGCAGACCTTCTACCCGAGCCCGATGGCCACGGCCACGACCATGTACCACAGCAACCGCAACCCGCTGCGCAAGATCACGCGCGAGAGCGAGACGGTGGACATCGTGCGCGGCGAGAAGCGGCGCCGGCTGCACAAGGCTTTCCTGCGCTACCACGACGCCAACAACTGGCCGCTGCTGCGCGAGGCGCTCAAGGCCATGGGCCGCGCCGACCTGATCGGCAACGGCAAGCATCACCTGATCCCGACCTGGCAGCCGCTGACCGACGGCGGCTACACCAGCGCGCGCCGCAAGAATTCGACCAGCGCACCCGCGACCAAGACCGCCAAGGCCGCGCCGGCCGTGAAGCTGCCGATGGTCAAGCCCTCGAAGGGCCGCATCCTCACGCAGCACACCGGGCTGCCGCCGCGCGACACCGGTTCGGGCCGCCCCTCGGCCAAGCCCGCCGGCGGCAAGCCCTCGGCGCGCAAGGTGCGCTGAAGCGGCGGGCGATCCCGCTGCGGCGATCGCCCCGGCCGCCATGGCACAGCAACGCATCCTCCTGGCCACCGACCCGCGCTGGCGCGTCGAGCGCGTGCGTTCGCACGCAACCGCGCCGCAATGGAGTCCCGTCTACACCGCGCCCTCGGGCCGGCTCGTGCTGCCCTTCGATGCCGCCGCGATGGAGTTCCGCGGCGACGACGGCCCCGGTGCCTGGATCGATGCGCTGACGGCCCTGCGCGTCGCGCCCGCGCAGCGCTACCAGTTGCGCCCCCAGGCGCGCGAGCCGCGCTGCAGCGTGGTCGTGAGCGCCACCGACGGCGTGGCCGATGCGCCCTGGACCGGCGACGCGGCCCAGCGCCTGTTGTCGCCACGCGCCCTGTACCGGCTGCGCCTGCACTGGCGCCGCCTCGAAGCGGGGCTCGATGCCGTCGATGCCACGCCGCAATTGATCGCCGACGCTCTCGCGGCCGGTGGTCTCGCGCACAGCGAGGGCACCGTGGGCCGAGC
The DNA here is from genome assembly GCF_025376855.1 of Variovorax endophyticus. NCBI lineage: Bacteria > Pseudomonadati > Pseudomonadota > Betaproteobacteria > Burkholderiales > Comamonadaceae > Variovorax > Variovorax endophyticus. The sequence continues at coordinate 45,493 of NZ_JAHUTH010000010.1, read as the reverse complement.
GCGGCGCTGCCTGGCGGCGGAGGCGGCGGAAGGCCGCACGTTGTCGCTGCACGAGTTGGCGGAAGCCGCCAGCAGTTCGCCGTTCCATCTGGCGCGCAGCTTTCGCCGCCGCACCGGCCTGAGCCCGCACCAGTACCGGCTGCACCTGCGGCTGGCCGCCGCGCTCGCGCAGCTCGATGCCGGCGAACGCGACCTCGCGGGCCTGGCGCACGCGCTCGGCTTCTGCAGCCAGAGCCACCTCGGCGCGCTGTTCCTGCGCGAGGTCGGCGTGACGCCCGGCGAGGCGCGCCGCGCGCTTCACGCCGCGTAAGTCCGCACGCGGCTGCGCAGGATCTTGATAGCGCCGCCGGGCGCGCACGGCCAGACTGGCCGCATGAACCGATCCCTTCCCTGGACAGGCGTGCTCGCCGCGCTCGCCACCGCGCTGATCGGCAGCGGCTGGCAGATCGTCTCGCGCCATGGCGTCACCACCTCGCTCGGCCCGCTGGAGCTCGCGGTGTTGCGTTACGCGATTCCCGCGCTGGTGCTGCTGCCGGTGGCGTGGGCCTCGCGCGCGGTGCTGCGCGCGCTGCCGGCGCGGCAGGGCCTGCTGCTGGTGCTCGGTGGCGGCCTGCCGTTCGGGCTGGTGGCGATGGCCGGCGCGCAGTGGGCGCCGGCCGCCCACATGGGCGTGTTCGTGGCCGGCAGCGTGCCGCTGTTCACCGCGCTCGGCGGCTGGTGGCTCGACGGCGAGCGGCCCGCGCGCTCGCGCTGCCTCGGGCTGGCGCTGATGGCCGCGGGGCTCGCGGTGTCCGGCCTCGGCGGCTTGGCCGCGGCCGCCTCGGCATGGCGCGGCGACCTGCTGTTCCTGCTCGCCGCGCTGCTGTGGGCGGGCTACACCCTGGCGCTGCGCCGCAGCGGCCTCACGGCCTGGCAGGGCGCGGCCGCGGTCAACCTCGGCTCGACGTTGCTGCTGCTGCCGCTGCTGTGGCTCGCGGGCGCGCCCCGGCTGCTGAGCGCGCCCCTGCGCGACGTGGCGCTGCAGGCCGTGGGACAGGGACTGTTCGCGGGCCTGCTCGGGCTTGCGCTCTACGGCGTCGCCGTCGCGCGGCTGGGCGCGGCGCGCGCCTCGCTGTCGGGCGCGCTGGTGCCGCTGATGACCGCCGTGGGCGCGGCCTGGCTGCTGCGCGAGCCGCTCACGGCCTCGACCTGGATCGCGCTCGCGCTGGTACTGCCGGGGGTGGCATTGGCCGGCGGCGCCTGGGCTACGCGTACTGCATCTCTCCGTTCCCGAACGACCAGTTCTCCTTGACCACCTCGACCAGGCTGATGAACACGTCCTCGCGCCGGATGCCGAGCTGCTCGTGCAGCCCGTCGGCCACGCGTCGATAGAAGGCTTTCTTCATCTCGATGCTGCGGCCCTGGTTCAGCGTGATCTGGATCAGCACGAAGCCCGCCGAATACTCGATGCCCAGGTAGCTGCGCGGATGCACGAGCTGCCCCGGCGGATGGCGCGCGATGACCTGGAACTTGTCGTCCTCGGGAACGTTGATGGTCTCGGTCATCACCTGGTAGATGAGATCGCCGATGGCCGGGCCTAGCGTCTCGGGAGCGGTGTCGGGGAGGTCGATGCGGACGAGGGGCATGGTGTCTTCCTTGGCGAGCGGGAGGCGCTCGGCGCGATTGTGGGCGCGTCCGTGCCGGCGTGCAGGAAGCAGGGCGCGGGAAGCGCCCGAGCACGCGAAAGGCCGCGCCGTTGTATGGTGTGGCCCGATGAGCATTTCGTTCTACCGGTCGGGCCCCGGCATGTTCTCGCCAGCGCGGCGCCTGGGGCGTGCCTGTGGCGCCGTCCTGTGCGGCTGGCTGCTGGCGAGCGGCCTGCAAGTCACCGCCGCTCCCACCGCCAGCGAAGCGGCGGCCGGCGAAGCGCCCGCGCAGGCTTTGCGTGCCCAGCACCGGCAGCTCAAGGACAAGCTCGAACGCAGCAGCTTCGGCCGTCCGATACAGCTCGACTCGATCGAGACGCCCGGCGGGCTGCAGGGCGACGTCTATGCGGTGGTCGAGCATCCGCTGTCGGAGGTCGGCAGCGCGCTCAAGGGCTCGGCCAACTGGTGCGAGCTGATGCTGCTGCACGTCAACAACCGGCGCTGCCGCGTCAGCGGCGCGCCGGGCCGCGAGACGCTCACGCTCTACGTGGTGCGGCGCTACGACAAGCCGGTCGACCAGGCCTTCGAGCTGCCCTTCGCCTACCGCGTGGCGAGCGCGACGCCCGAGCACCTGATGATCGACCTGTCGGCCGCCAGCGGCCCGTTCGGCACCAGCAACTACCACGTCACGCTGGAGGCGGTGGCGCTCGACGAGCGCAAGAGCTTCCTGCACTTCAGCTACAGCTACGACCACAGCCTGATGGTGAAGCTCGCCACCCAGGCCTACCTCGCGACCTTCGGGCGCGACAAGGTCGGCTTCACCGTGGTGGGGCAGGCGCCCGACGGCAAGCCCGAGTACATCCGCGGCATGCGCGGGCTGGTCGAGCGCAATGCGATGCGCTACTTCCTCACGCTCGACGCCTACCTCGCGGCCGATGCCAAGGGCCAGTCCGAGCAGCGCCAGCGCCACTGGTTCGCGGCCGCCGAGCAGTTCCCGCGCCAGCTGCACGAGATCGACCTCGACACCTACCTCGCGCTCAAGCGCGAGGATCGGCAGCGCGAGGGACTGGGCCGCTGAGCGCCGCCGTGCCGGCCCTGGCCGGCGGCAGCCGCAGGTGCCGCGTGGCGCCGGCCGTGCGCATCACGGCCGACAGCAGCGAGCGGAACCACAGGTGGCCCGGCGCGCGCTGGTGGCGCGCATGCCAGAGCTGGTAGAAGCGCATCGGCGGGAAATCGAGCGGCGCCGGCACGATCGCCAGCGGCAGCAGGGCGGCGTAGTGTTGCGCGAAGTGCCGGCTGGTGGTGAAGATCAGGTCGGTGCCGGGCAGGAGCTGCGGCGCCATCGAGAAGTAGGGCACCGTCACGGTCGGCGTGCGCGCCAGGCGCAGCGTGGTCAGGTGGCTCTCGACCACGCCGCGCTGCAGGGTGCTGTAGAGCTGCGGTACCACGTGGGCGCCGTGCAGGTAGTCGCTCAACGCGAGGCCCTGCGCGCCCGGGTGGTCGCGGTCGACCAGGCAGACGATCTCGTCCTCCATCAGCAAGGTGGTGTGCAGGTGCTCGGGCGGCTGCGGCCAGTTGCCCACCACCACGTCGAGCGAGCCGTCGGCCAGCGCGGCCTCGACGTCGAACTCGGGCCCGAGCGGATGCATGAACAGGCGCGCGCCCGGCGCGGTGCCGCGCAGGTACTGCACCACCGCGGCCATCAGCGGCGGCGCCAGGTAGTCGGGCGTGCCGAGGTGGAAGGTCAGCCGCGTGGTCGCGGGATCGAAGCTGTCGGCCGGCGCGAGCAGGGCGTCGATCTCGCCGAGCACCACGCGCACCGAGGCCTCGAGCCGCAGCGCGCGCTCGGTCGGCACCATGCGCTGCTTGTCCTTCACCAGCAGCGGGTCGCCGAAGATCTCGCGCAGCCGCTTGAGCGCGGTGCTCACGGCCGGCTGCGACTGGTTGAGGCGCGTGGCGGCGCGCGAGACGCTGCGCTCGGCCAGCAGCACGGCGAAGACGCGCAGCAGGTAGGTGTCGAAAGGATCGTTGGCGCGGGACATGGAGAAAGGACGCTGCACAGCTTTGGTGCCGAGCCATCGCGCGGGCCCGGCGCTTTGCTATGCCGCGCATAACGCGCTAGCGATTGGCGTGCCATGGGCCGCTTCCTAGAGTGCGGGCATTGCTCTTGCTGGACCGCGCCATGACCTCCACCGCCCACCTTTCCCCTGTTCGTCCCACGCGCCGCGGCGCGCTGCAGCTGCTGGCGGCCGGCGCCGCCGCGCTCGCGCTGCCGGCCTTCGCGCAATGGCCCGACCGGCCGATCAGGATCGTCGTGACCTTCCCGCCCGGCGGCTCCAGCGACATCCTGGCGCGCGTGATGGGCGAGCAGCTCGCGCGCCGGCTCGGCCAGGCGGTGGTGATCGACAACAAGCCCGGCGCGGGCGGCACCATCGGCGGCGCCCAGGTCGCGGCCGCGGCGCCCGACGGCTACACGCTGATGCTCGCCAACACCACGCCGATCGCGCTCGGGCCCTTCACGCTCGACAAGCAGCCCTACGACCCGGTCGCGGCCTTCAGCCACATCGCCGCGCTGGGCTCGGCGCCGCTGGCGGTGATGGCCAGCAAGGGCTCGGGCATCGCGAGCTTCGCCGACCTGGAAGCCCGCGCGCGCAAGGACGGCCGGCTCGACTTCGGCTCGGGCGGCCCGGGCTCGATCGGCCATATCCACGGCGAGCTGATCCGGCGCGTGACCGGGCTGCACCTGGAGCATGTGCCCTATCGCGGCGGCGCGCCGATGACCACCGACCTGATCGCCAACACCATCCCCGTGGGGATCGACGTGATCACCGCCTACGTGCCGTACTTCAAGAGCGGCCAGCTGGTGCCGCTGGCGGTCACGGGCAGCGCGCGCTCGCCGCTGATGCCCGAGGTGCCGGCCATCGCCGAAGTCGGGCAGCCCAAGCTGGTGCTCGAGAACTTCTTCGGCCTCAGCGGCCCCGCGAAGCTGCCGCCCGAGGTGGTGGCGCGCCTCCATGCCGCCTGCAACGAGGTGCTGGCGATGGCCGAGGTGCAGAAGAAGCTGATCGAGCTGGGCATCGTCGCCAAGCCCGAGACGACGGCCCGCTTCGAGGGCATCGTGAAGGAGCAGGTGGCGGTGCTCGGGCCGACGGTGAAGGCGGCGGGCATCAAGCTCTGAGGCCCGCCGGCCCGGCGGGCCTCAGTCCGCCAGCGTGAGCAGCGGCACGTCGCGCTCGCGCGCCATCGCCTCGAGTTCGGCGCGGCTGCGCAGCGCGATCCAGGCCGCCACGCCCTCGTGCGTGGCCGGCGCCATCATGTCGCGCGAGGCCAGGCCCGCGGCCTCGCACAGCCGGGCGGCGAAATGCGGCTCGAGCGCGGCCACCGCCACGCGGCCATCGGCGCAGGGATAGACGCGGTAGCCCGCATGCGCGCCGCCGACCGCGCCTTGTGGCTGCGTCAGGCCCCAGGTGCGCGGCAGCGCGAGCCAGTCGGCCGAGACATTGAGCGCGACCTCGAGGTACACGCCCCCGGCCGTGGCGCCGCGCGCGCGCAGCAGCAGCGCCTTGAGCACCGCCTCGCTCGCGAGCAGCGCGCCGCCCATGTCGGCGAACAGCGTGGCCGGCAGCGCGGTGCCGGTGACCAGGCCGCTCTCGGCGAGGTAGGTCAGGTCGTGGCCCGGCTCCTCGGCGCGTTCGCCGTGGGCGCCGACGATCGCCACCTGCGACAGCGCCGGATGGCGCGCATGCAGCGCGTTCCAGTCCAGGCCGAGCTTGGCCAGCGCCGAGGGACGGAACGAGGTCAGCAGCACGTCGGTGCGCGCGAGCGCCTCGTGCAGCGCGCGCTGGCCGGCCTCGCTCTTGAGGTCGGCCGCCTCGATGGCGATGCCATCGTGCAGCGCGGCATAGGCCGCCTGGTTGTAGAGCGCCATCGGGTCGCCCGCGGGCGGCTCGAGCTTCAGGCAATCGGCGCCCATGCGGCGGCAGCGCAGCAGCGCGGCCGGGCCGGGCAGGTTGAGCGCGAGGCTCAGGATGCGCACGCCGGCGAGCGGCTGCGAGGAGGCGTCGATGGAGTCGGGCATGGCGCCATTCTCGCCCCAGCCCCGCGTCGCGCCCGCGACCCGGCCCCCGATGCGCGCGGCGCCCGCCGCGCGTAGCATGGCCGCCGTCAGGCAAACCTCCAGGAGACGACGCATGTTCCAATCTTCCCTCATGAGCGGCCAGCGCATCCTCGTGACCGGCGGCGGCACCGGGCTCGGCCGCGCGATGGCCGAGCGCTTCCTCGGCCTGGGCGCCGACATCGCGATCTGCGGCCGGCGCCAGTCGGTCTGCGAGGAGACCGCGGCCGAGTGGCGCCAGCAGTTTCCCGAACGGCGCATCGACACCTTCGGCGTCGACATCCGCGTCGCCCAGAGCGTGGACGAGATGGTCGAGAGCCTCTGGCAGAGCGGCGGCCTCACCGGCCTGGTGAACAACGCGGCCGGCAACTTCGTCTCGCCGACCGAGAGTCTCTCGCCGCGCGCCTTCGACGCGATCGCGAACATCGTCTTCCACGGCAGCTTCTACGTCACGCAGGCCGTGGGCAAGCGCTGGGTGGCCGAGGCCAAGTCGGGCCAGTGGAAGGCCGGCGATGCCTTCCGCAGCGTGATGAGCATCATCGTGACCTGGGTCGACAACGGCAGCCCCTACGTGGTGCCCTCGGCGATGAGCAAGGCCGGCATCGAGGTGATGACCAAGTCGCTCGCGGTGGAGTGGGCGCGCTACGGCGTGCGGCTCAATGCCGTGGGCCCGGGCGAGATCCCGACCGAGGGCATGAGCAAGCGCCTGAACCCCGGCGAGGAGCCCGGCGCGCGCACCATCGCGATGAGCCCGATGGCGCGCACCGGCCGCATGAGCGAGCTGCAGAACCTCGCGGCCTTCCTGATGTCGCCGGGCGAGTGCGACTGGCTCACGGGCCAGAGCATCATGATGGACGGCGCCAACGCGCTGGCCAACGGCGGCAACTTCTACGAGCTGCGCCAGTGGAGCGACGGCGACTGGCTGGCCGCGCGCGAGCGCATCGAGGCGCAGAACCAGAAGGACAAGACGCAGCGCTGAGCCTGCGCGCTACTTCCTCGGCGGCTTCGCCGCGTGCACGGTGACGTGCTTGTTCACGGGGCTCGACAGCACCAGCGAGGTGGTGACCGCGCCGTCGACCGCGAGCGCGTCCACCACGCGCTCGAGCTCGGCCGGCTCGGCGATCGCGCAGCGCACGATGAAGCAGTCCTCGCCGGTCACGCGGTCGGCGCTCAGCACCTCGGGCATCTGCTCGAACAGCTTCAGGTAGCGCGCGATGCCCGCATGCGTGGTGTCGATGCGGATGATGGCCTGCAGCCCCACGCCGAGCGCGCGCAGGTTGACGCGCGCGCCGTAGCCCTCGATCACGCCCGCGTCCTCGAGCTTGCGCACGCGCTCGCTCATGGCCGGCTGCGACAGGCCGATGCGCTTGCCCAGCGCCGCGAGGCTCTGGCGCGCGTCGGCCTGCAGGGCTTCGAGGATCAGGCGGTCTTTCTTGTCGATGTCCATGCGATGAGAAGAGGGGGCACCGATGGTCCATCGGCCGGGAGCGTCGATTTTCGATGAATGCCCGTGGCCCGCGCGCACGGGCGCCGCTAAGGTCGTGGCTTCGTTCAAGACCCAAGGAGGAACCCTCGATGCAACTCGTCGGCATGCTCGATTCGCCCTATGTGCGCCGCACCGCCGTCTCGCTGCGGCTGCTGGGCATTCCCTTCGAACACCGCTCGCTCTCGGTGTTCAGCACCTTCGAGCAGTTCCGCGCGATCAACCCGGTGGTCAAGGCGCCGACGCTGGTGCTCGACGACGGCGCGGTGCTGATGGATTCGACCCTGATCGTCGAGTACGCCGAGTTCCTCGCCGGCCGCAGCCTGTGGCCGGCCGAGGCGGCGGCGCGGCTGCGCGCGCTGCGCCTCACGGGGCTCGCGCTCGCGGCCTGCGAGAAGACGGTGCAGATCGTCTACGAGCGCAACCTCCGGCCGGCCGAGAAGCTGCACCAGCCCTGGGTGGACCGGGTGCTGGGGCAATTGCTGGCGGCCTATGACGAACTCGAGCGCGAGGTGGCGGTGGCGCCGTGGACCGCCGAAGAAGCGGCGCTGACGCAGGACGCCGTCTCGGCGGCCGTGGCCTGGTCGTTCACGCAGCTGATGCTGCCCGAGCTGGTGGCACCCGCGCGTTGCCCGGCACTGGCGGCCCATGCCGCGCGCGCCGAGGCCCTGCCGGTGTTCGCGGCGCTGCCGCAGCTCTGATCAGGCCGCGATGTCGGCGCCGCGCTCGGCCAGCAGGCCGCGCAGCAGCGAGCGGTGGCAGCGCGACTCGTCCTCGCAGTAGCAGCCCACGGCCAGCGCGGTCCGGTGCGAGAGCGCCGCGAGCAGGTCGAGGCTGCGGCTCGCGTCGGCCTCGGCCATCTCGGCCTTGTACTTGCGCATGAAGGCCGTCCACTCGGCCGGCGTCCGCGCGGCCTGGCCCAGCTTCATGGTCTCGGTCGAGGGCGCGAGGTTCGGGTACCAGACGTCGTACCAGTCCTGCGACGCGAATTCGCTCTTGGGCACGCCGCGCGGCGGGCGCCGCACGGTGCCCACGCGCAGGCCTTCGCCGGGGCTGCGCGGCGTGCCGAGTCGAACGATGCGGATGCTCATGGATGGGTCTCCTCTAGGTACCGACGATGCCGCCGTCGCGCCGCCGGATCACCAGCGTGGCCGAGCGCGGCCGCGCGCTGCCCGGCGCGGTGCCGTCGGGCCAGGCGCTGTTGTGCGTGGCGCTGCCGTCGTCGCGCGACTCGCCCGGATGCTGGACGTTGACGAACAGCGCGCGGCGGTCGGGTGCGACCACGCAGCCCGTGATCTCGCAGCCGCTGGGCCCGGTCAGGAAGCGCTTGATGCGGCCCGTGGCCGGGTCGGCCACCAGCATCTGGTTGTTGCCCAGGGCGGTGTAGGGCGGCTTGCCGATCAGCTGGCCGCTCATGTCGGTCTGGATCCACAGCAGACCGCCGCTGTCGAAGTGCAGGCCGTCGGGGCTGCCGAACAGGTCGGCATCGGCGCTCGGATAGCGCGCGCCGCTGCCGGGCTGCGCGGTGTCGCCCGCGAGCACGAAATGCTCCCAGGCGAAGCCCGCGCTCGCCGCGTCGCCGTCGTCCTCGCGCCAGCGCAGGATGCCGCCGAACAGGTTGTCTGCGCGCGGGTTCGCGGCATCGGGGCCGGGCTTGTCGAGGTCGCCGCGCTGGCTGTTGTTGGTGAGCGTGACGTAGACCTCGCCGCCGGGGCTGATCGCGATCCACTCGGGGCGGTCCATCTTCGTGCCGCCCACCGCGTCGGCCGCGAGCCGCGCATGGACCAGCACCTCGGCCTGGTCGGCGAAGCCGGCCGCGGCGTCGAGCCCGTGGCGGCCGTGCACCAGCTCGATCCAGCGGCCGCGGCCGTCGGCGTCGAAGCGCGCGACGTACAGCGTGCCCTCGTCGAGCAGCCGCGCGTTGGCCGCCGCGCGCGAGCCCTCGCCGGCGGGCGCGATGCGGCCGGTGCTCAGGTACTTGTAGATGTATTCGAAGCGCGCGTCGTCGCCCATGTAGACCGCCACGCGGCCGTCCTTCGTCACGGTGCAGGTCGCGCTCTCCTGGCGCTTGCGGCCCAGCGCGGTGCGCTTGACGGGCTTCGCGGCGGGATCGAAGGGGTCGATCTCGACCACCCAGCCGAAGCGGTGCGGCTCGTTGGGATGGCGGCTCAGGTCGAAGCGCTCGTCGAAGCGCCAGTACTCGACCCATTGCGAGCCCGCCACCGTGCCGTAGCGGCGCTGCGCGGGCGTGGCCTCCTTGGCCGCCTCCTTCGGGCCGCCGAAGTAGCCGTGGAAGTTCTCCTCGCAGGTGAGGTAGGTGCCCCAGGGCGTGACGCCCATCGCGCAGTTGGCGAAGGTGCCGAGCACCTCCGTGCCGGCGGGATCGAGCGCGGTGCGCAGGCGCGGCGAACCCGCGGCCGGGCCGGCGATGCGCATCGGCGTCTTGCCATGCACGCGGCGGGCATAGGGGGAGGGCAGCACCTGGCGCCAGCCGCCCTCGGGCGTGCGCGCGATCTCGATCACCGACACGCCCATCGCATGCAGCGACTTGCGCACCTTCTGCGCATTCCATTCCTTCGCGCCGTCGGCATGCAGCAGCTGCTCGTCGGTGTACTCGTGGTTCATCACGAGCAGCGCGCGCCCGGGTGTGGCGAGCGGAAAGAAATGCATGCCGTCGTGGTGCATGCCGGCCTGCAGCGCCTGGTCGGCGGCGCTGTTGCCGCCGTCGGGCGCGAAGGCGGGCATCGGCTGGCCGGCGATGCCGGTGGGCGTGCCCCAGGGGTAGAGCAACTGCCATTCGTACTCGGGCGGCACCACGACCGCGTCGCGCAGCGAGGCCGGCACGGCCGTGAAGCCCAGCGCTTCCCTGCCTTCGATGGACACCGTGGGCTTGGTGGCCCCGGCAGGGTGCTGGGCCAGCAGCGCCACCACGGCGGCGGTGCCCGATTGCAGGAAGCGGCGGCGGTCGAGGGACATGAAAGGCGGTGCGGGTGTTGGGTCGGCGACAGCCGCCATCATCGCCGAGCACCGCGGCGCGCGATACTTTGCCAACGACCCCAGGAGACACACCGCATGACCGAACGCATCGAAACGATCCGCCACCCCGACGGCGTGGTGGAACTGCAGCTGGACCGCGCCGACAAGATGAACGCGCTCGACCCCGCGATGTTCGATGCGCTGATCGCCGCCGGCGAATCGCTGCGCGCCGACGCCACGGTGCGCGCGGTGGTGATCGCCGGGCGCGGCAAGGCCTTCTGCGCGGGCCTGGACATGGCTTCGTTCCAGCGCATGGAGCAGGGCACGGCCGGCGAGGTGCTGGGCCAGTCGGCCGGCGGCGCCGGGCTGGTGGCGCGCACGCACGGCCTCGCGAATGCCGCGCAGCAGGTCGCGATGGTGTGGCGCGAGGTGCCGGTGCCGGTGATCGCCGCGGTGCATGGCGTGGCCTTCGGCGGCGGACTGCAGGTGGCACTGGGCGCGGACATCCGCATCGTCGCGCCCGATACCAGGCTGTCGGTGATGGAGATCAAGTGGGGCCTGGTGCCCGACATGGGCGGCATGGTGCTGATGCGCGAATTGGCGCGCAGCGACGTGGTGCGCGAGCTCACCTACACCGGCCGCGTGTTCTCGGGCGAGGAGGCGCTGCAGCTGGGCTTCGCCACGCGCCTTTCGGCCGATCCGCTGGCCGAGGCGCTCGCGATGGCGCACGAGATCGCGCTCAAGAGCCCCGACGCGATCCGCGCCGGCAAGCGGCTGCTCAATGCCTCGCTGGCGCACAGCGCGGCCGAACTCTTGATCGCCGAGTCGGTGGAGCAGCAGGCGCTGATCGGCAGTCCGAACCAGGTCGAGGCGGTGCGCGCCAACATCGAGCGGCGCGCACCGCGTTTCGCCTCGCCCGGCTGAGCGAGCGCAACGACCGCGATACCCCCCGGGGGACATTCACCGGCACCGCCGCACGAGGCGGGTGGCCCTTGCACGCGACGCGCCCGCTGCCCGCGGCGTGCGGCGCGCGCCTGCGCGTTCGCCGGCCGGGCCGGTGCCTCATGACCGTCGAGTGTGATCTTTTTGGCTCAAACAATTAACAAATTGATGCCGATCTGACACAAAGATTTACGATCATGTAAAATGTAAGTATTCGTTTTGGTGCAATGAGGCTCTTTGGGTCTCATTGTGTGCACTAGGTCACGACCCGATGCTCTGTACACGCCAGTCGCGGGAAATCCTTCGTATCACTGTCATCAATTACTAAAAGAACCTTGCCAAGCGGCAGCGACCCTGCATGTCGACGACCACGTTTTTCTGCAATCTCAACGTCCCCATCCTCGTGGGCGAGGATCGCTACAAGTACGTCCCGATCGTCGGCGTGTTCCGCACGATCGCGATGGACGACGTCGACGCCTGGGTGATGCATGCCGACGGCCGTCCGCGCAGCGACCGCGAACTGGCGGCGGAGGTGCTGGTCGAGATCCGCAAGCCGCTGGGCGCCACCGGCCGCACCGCGCCGCATGCCTTCGAGGTGGCGGACATCCTGCAGCTCGACCGCGCGGCGGCGATCGTGGTGTCGACCTACCTCGCCGCGCTGCCGCGCGTCTGAGCGGCCTTCTTCCTTATCTTCCTCAGCGCTTCCCGCGCGCATCCACCGGCCAGATGGCGACCAGCGTGTCGTCCTCGACCACGTGGTAGACGTCGTGCAGGTTCACGGTCGGGTCGCAGTGCGGCGTCACGAACTCGACGCGCGCGCCCAGCGCCGGGCGTTCGTCGGCCGGCACCAGCAGCTTGCCGTGCTCGTCGCCGAAGAAGGCATAGCGGCTGCCCGTGCCGGCGCCGCGCGCCACCAGCGGCACGCCGCTGTCGGTGGCGAAGCACTTGCTGCCGCCGTCCACCGTGACCCAGTCGGCCGCCTGCGTGCTGACCACCGCGGCCTGCACGAACAGCGAGACCTCGAAGGCCTGTGCCGGCGCATTGCCGGCCAGCACCTGCGCGTACTCGGCGTCCATGAACACGTACGAGCCGGCCTGCAGCTCGGTGAAGCCGTCGCCCTGCGCATCGAGGTCGTGGGTGCCGGTGCCGGCCCCGGTCACGATCTCGAAGCGCAGGCCCTGGCGCTCGGCAGCGGCCACGATCTGCGCCACCGTCCGGCGCAGGCCCGCGGCCGAGGCGCTGCGATGTTCGCGCTCCACGATGTGCTGCAGGTTGCCCGCATAGGCCTGCAGGCCGCGCAGCCGCAGCCGCGGCTCGGCCGCGATCGCCGCGGCCAGCGCCAGCACCTGGGCTTCGGTGGCCGCGCCGGTGCGGTTGTAGCCCGCGCCGTAGTCGACCAGCACGTCGAGCGGATGGGGCAGGGCGGCCGCGGCGCGCGCGAGCTCGGCGGCATTGCGCGGATCGTCGATCACCACCATCAGCCCGCCGGGGCCGGCCTGGCGCGCGAGCTTGAGCACGCGCGCGATCTTGCTCGGCGTGACCGCGGGCGAGGTCAGCAGCACGCCCGGGATGCCGCCCGCGACCATCACCTCGGCCTCGCCCACCGTCACGCAGCTCACGCCGATGGCGCCGGCCGCGACCTGCATGCGCGCGATCGCCACCGACTTGTGCGTCTTCACGTGCGGCCGCAGCCCCACGCCGCGCGAGCGCGCGAAGGCGGCCATGCGCTCGATGTTGCGCGTCATCGCGCCGAGGTCGATCAGCAGCGCCGGCGTGTCGAGCTGCTGGCGGCCGCCGGGCACGCCGATCAGCGGCGCATTGACGGGGGAGTGGGTTTCGAGGGACACGGGATGTCTCTTTCTGTGGAGGGTCGATGTGCCGCGCCGGAACACGCGGGCGAATGCCTTGTGAAATGATCGCATCGAAATGAGCGCGCCTTCCATCGTCCCCACCGATCCCCCAGCCTTCGACGGGCGCGCGCCATGAAGGCGCTCGACATCGAGGCCGTGCAGGCCTTCGTGCTGGTGGCCGACCTGCGCAGCTTCACGCGCGCGGCCGAGGCGCTCGACGGTACCCAGTCGGCCGTGAGCCTGCGCATCAAGCGGCTCGAGGACGGGCTGGGCCGCCGGCTGCTCGAGCGCACGCCGCGCCGCGTGCGGCTGTCGGCCGAGGGTGATGCCTTCCTGCCCTTCGCGCGCAACCTGCTGGCCGCGCACAGCGGCGCGCTCGATGCCTTCGCGGCGCCGCGCCGCAGGCTGGTGGTGGGCCTGAGCCACCACATCGTCGGCGCCGAGCTGCCGCTGCTGCTGCGCCGCGTGAAGCAGGCCGAGCCCGGCGTGGTGATGGAGGTGCGCATCTCCACCTCGCGCGAACTGCTCGAGGCCTTCGACCGCGGCACGCTCGATGCCGTGCTGGTGCTGCGCCACGACAGCCGCCGGCTCGACGGCGAGGTGCTGTTCGAGGAGCCCTTCGGCTGGATGGCCGCGCCCGACTTCATCCACCGCTCGGGCGAGCCGCTGCCGCTGGCGACGCAGGCCGAGCCCTGCAGCGTGCGGCAGATGGCCGTCAGGGCGCTGGCGCAGGGCGGCGTGCCGTGGTCCGAGGTGTTCGTGGGTGGCGGCATCCTCACGGTGGGCGCGGCCGTCTCGGCCGGACTCGCCGTGGCCGCGCTCGGCCGCCGCGTGGCGCCGGCCGGCACGATCGAGGTCGGCCCGGTGCTGGGCCTGCCGCCGCTGCCCGCGCGCGACGTGGTGCTGCATGCGGGCGTGTCCGATGCGCCGGCGCGGCGCGCCCTGAAGTCGCTGTCGGACGCGATGCGCGCGACGGCCGGCGGCCTCACGCGCTGAGCGCGCGCAGGGCGATGGCCGCCACGGCGGTGGCCATCGCCAGCACGGCGGCGCTCGAGAGCACGGCCAGCAGATGGCCCGCGAGCAGGTCGAAGGCGGTGCTCATGGCAGCGTCTCCAGGCCCGGCTTCGCGAGGTGCAGCACTTCGTAGATCGCATCGCCATCGCCCGCATCGGGCGCCTCGGGCGCATCCGTCAGCAGCGTGAAGCGCACGATCCGCCAGGCGGCGAGATCGAGCGCGCTCCAGGTCGCGACCACGCCCGCTTCTGGCTCGCGGGCCTGCGCGGCGAACACCGCCGCGCGATCGGCATCGGCATCGAGCGCGCGCTCGCTGCGCCGCAGCCAGGCCGCGCGTTCGGTGCGCGCCGCGCCGGCGCGCGCATCGAGCGGCAGCCAGCTCTCCACGCGCGGCCGGCCGAAGCTGTCGATCACGTTCTGGAAGCGCTCGCCCATCAGGAACGAAGCCGCGGCCGCCGGCTCGCGCCACAGGTAGACCGAGGCGTAGAGGTGGCCGACCGCACGGTGCCGGCCGCGCTCCTGCGCGACGAAGGCCTTGAACACCAGGCCCTCGGTGTGGTCCCACAGCGGGCCGCGCTGCGCCGCGCGGCGGCGGATGGCTTCCATGTCGTGGCCGGCCGGCAGCCGGTGCGAGTACTGCATCGCGAACATCGTGTCGCTCCTTGCATGCTTTGTTGAAGATGCAGCGAGCTTGCGATGCCGGGCGGGCCGGTTGAAGGGGCCGCGCGATATAGCTGTGATGTGGCGGCGCAATCGTCGCGTCGTTGCCGCGCAGCTAGGCGCGGCGCTTCGCCGCCTTAGGCGCCCGCGCGCGCAGGCCCTCGACCAGCAGGCGCCCCGTGGTCTGCAGATGCTCCGTGATCAGCGCCTGCGCGGCCTGCACGTCCTTGCCGAGCACCGCGTCGACCAGCGCCTGGTGCTCGCCGCGCACGTCGCGCCGGTCGCCGCCCAGCGGCGCCGACAGCTGCCGGTAGCGCTCGCTCTGCTGGTAGAGCATCAGGTGCATGCGCAGCAGCCAGCCGTTGGGGCAGCCGCTCACCAGCGCATGGTGGAACTCGGCATGGGCGACGGTCCAGTCCTCGCTCAGCAGGGTCTGCGGCAGCTCGTGCTGCAGCTCGGCCAGCCGCGACAGCCGGTGGTGGGCCGACACCACGCGGCCTTCCCATTCGAGGCCGCCATGGCGGATCGCCTCGGCCAGGCAGAGCTTCTCGATCTCGATGCGTGCCTGCACCAGGTCCTCGAGCTCGGGCTCGGAGATCGGGCTGACCCGGAAACCACGCGCGGGCTCCGACACCACCAGCGACTCGGCCTCGAGCATCGCCAGACCCTCGCGCACCGCGCCCGCGCTCACGTCGAGTTCCTCGGCCAGCGCGGCGATGTTGAGCTTGGCGTCGGGCAGCAGGCGGCCGCCGACGATCGCGGCGCGCAGGTGGGTGAACACCAGCCGGGTCTGGCTCATGCCCTTGGTCTTCTCGTTCATCGCGTCCTTTCGCGCCGTGGTGTTGTCCCGGATCATACTTGGCAGGCTTTTAAATCTATGATTCAATAAATAATATATTATTTGAACGAAAAACCACGGATCCACCCGTCCACCGGAGACAAGCCGCCATGACCGCTTCCTCGCTTCGCACCGTCAAGAACCCGCCGCGCGCCGCGCTGCAAGCCGTGCATTCGCTCGACCGCTTCGTGTTCACCGTGCCCGACCTCGCCGAGGCCGAGCGCTTCTATGCCGCCTTCGGCCTTGATCCGCGCCGCGATGGCGGCCGGCTCGACCTCCACACCGTCGGCCATCCGCAGGCCTGGGGTTCGCTCCACGAAGCGCCGGGCCGTCCGAAGAAGCTGCAGTACCTGCGCTTCGGCTGCTTCGCGGAGGACTTCGACGCCATCGCCGCGCGCGCGCGGCACCTGGGCCTGCCGCACTGCGCGGCCCATCCGCTGAGCGCGGGGCAGGGCGGCGAGGCCGGTCTCTGGCTGCTGCATCCCGACGGCTTCCCGGTGCAGGTCGTGGTGGCCGCCAAGAGCTCGCCCGAGGCCGCGGGCGAACGGGTGCTCGCGCCGCGTCCACCGCCGGGCGTGGGCGCGTCACTCAACCGCGCGCGCATCCCGAAGGTGCACCCGCGCCGGCTTTCGCACGTGCTGCTGTTCAGCGCCAAGGTGCCCGAGGCGGTGCGCTTCTTCGAGGAGGCTCTGGGCCTGCGCGTCTCCGACCGCTCGGGCGACCTGATCGTGTTCATGCACGGCGTGCACGGCAGCGACCATCACCTGGTCGCGATGGCCAAGTCGGGCGGGCCCGGCCTGCATCACCTGAGCTGGGACGTGGCCGACATCGACGAAGTCGGCCGCGGCATGGAGCAGATGCTGGCCGTCGGCCATGTGCGCGGCTGGGGCGTGGGGCGTCACGTGCTGGGCTCGAACTACTTCCACTACGTGCGCGATCCCTGGGGCAGCTATTCGGAATATTCGTACGACATCGACTTCGTGCCCGGCGACTTCGACTGGCCCGCCGCCGACCATCCGCCCGAAGACTCCTTCTATGCCTGGGGCCCGCGCGTGCCCGAGGACTTTGTCACCAACTTCGAGATCGAGCCCGCGCCGCCGGCCGCCGATCCCGCCGCCTGATCCTTTCGCCTTCTTCTTTCTCTTTCACCCACCACAAGGAACTCCCATGCGCCTCCTGGCCTTTCAAAGCAGCGGCAAGCCCGCCCTCGGTCTTCGTCTTGGCGACGAAGTCGTGAACCTCAGCGCCGAAGGCCTGCCCGCCACGCTCGACGAGCTGCTGCGCGCCGGCCCCGAGGGCCTGGCCGCCGCGCGCCGCGCCGGCGAGAGCGCGCGCAGCCGGCTGCCGCTGGCCGGCCTCGACTGGCTGCCGCCCGTGCAGTCGCCCGCCAAGGCGATCGCGGTCGGCCTCAACTACATCGACCATGCGGCCGAGAGCAAGTTCGACCCGCCGACCTACCCGGTGCTGTTCCACCGCTTCGCCTCCTCGTGGGTGGGCCACGGCAAGGCGCTCGAGCGCCCGCACGTCTCGACCCAGTTCGACTACGAGGGCGAACTGGTCATCGTGATCGGCAAGGCCGGCCGCTACATCGCCAGGGACCAGGCGCTCGACCACGTGGCCGGCTACTCGGTGTTCAACGACGGCTCCATCCGCGACTACCAGTTCAAGTCGGCGCAATGGATGATGGGCAAGAACTTCGACCGCTCGGGCTCGTTCGGCCCCGAGTTCGTGACCGCCGACGAACTGCCCGCGGGCGCCGCCGGCCTCAAGCTGCAGACCCGGCTCAACGGCCAGGTGCTGCAGGACGCCAACACGCGCGACATGATCTTCGATGTGGCGACGCTGGTGTCGGTGTGCTCCGAGCCCTTCGCGCTGCAGCCTGGCGACATCATCATCGCGGGCACGCCCTCGGGCGTGGGCCTGGCGCGCAAGCCGCAGGTCTTCATGAAGGCCGGCGACGTCTGCGAGGTCGAGATCGAGGGCGTGGGCCTGCTGTCGAACCCGGTGGTCGACGGCGCCTGAGCCGAGGTCCGGGCGCGCTACACCGAGCAGTAGCGCTCCTGGATCTCGCGGTCGGCCAGCAGCTCGGCCGCGCCCGCGTGGTGCGCGATGCAGCCCTGGTCGACGATGTAGGCGCGGTCCGCGATCGACAGCGCCAGCTCGACGTTCTGCTCCACCAGCAGCAGCGTCTTGCCGGCGCGCTTCCAGGCCGCGAACAGCGCGAACATCTCGTCCACCAGCACTGGCATGATCCCCTCGCTGGGCTCGTCGAGCATCACCAGCTTGGGGTGCGCGACCATCGCGCGCGCGATCGCCAGCATCTGCTGCTCGCCGCCCGACATCGTGACCGCCACCTGCGCGAGCCGCTCCTTGAGGCGCGGAAAGGTCTGCGCCACCTCGTCGATCAGCTCCTGCTCGCGCGCGCGCCGGCCCGAGGCCAGGATGCCCAGGCGCAGGTTCTCGAGCACCGTGAGCCCGGGCACAATGCGGCGCTCCTCGAACACGTAGGCCAGCCCCTGGTGGAAGCGCCGGTGCGGCGGCAGGCCCAGCAGCGACACGCCGTCGAACAGCACGCTGCCGCGCGTGCGGCCCATCAGGCCCATGATGCTGCGCATGATCGTGGTCTTGCCCGCGCCGTTGCGCCCGATCAGGCAGACGATCTCGCCCGCGTGCACCTCGAGGTCGACGCCCTGCAGGATGTGGCTGCGGCCATACCAGGCCTCGAGCTTCCGCACCGCGAGCAGCGGCGATTGCGTTGGGGTCATCGGTGTTGCCCTCCGTGGCCGAGGTAGACGCGCTGCACGTCCTCGTTGGCGCGGATCTCCGCGGGGCTGCCCTGGGCCAGCAGGCGGCCCTGGTGCAGCACCACGATGCGGTCGCTCACGCCCATGATCAGTTTCATCTTGTGCTCCACCAGCGCCACCGTGCGTTCGGCCACCAGCGCGAGGATCAGGTCCATCACCGAGCGCGTCTCCTCGGGGCTCATGCCGGCCGTGGGCTCGTCGAGCAGCAGCAGCTTCGGGTCGCTCGCCAGCGCCACCGCGATCTCGAGCGCGCGCTGCTCGCCGTGCGAGAGCCGCTCGGCGCGAAAGCCGCGCTTGTCCTGCAGCTGCACCCGCTCGAGCAGCCGCTCGGCCTTCTCGATCCAGTCGCGGCGCGCGGCGCGCGGGCGCCAGCAGTCGAAGCCGCTGTCGAGCGCCTGCACCGCCACGCGCACGTTCTCCAGCACCGTGAGGTCGGGGAACAGGTTGGTCACCTGGAACGACTTGGCGATGCCCAGGTGCGCGAAGCGGTGCTGCGCCAGCCCGGTGATGTCGCGGCCGTCGAAGCGGATCTCGCCCGCGCTCGGCGCGAAGGCGCCCGAGACCATGTTGAAGAAGGTCGACTTGCCCGCGCCGTTGGGACCGATGATCGCGGTGAGCTGCCCGCGCGGGAAGCTCACGCCGATGTCCTCGTTGGCGGTGAACTGGCCGAAGCGCTTGGTGAGGCCGCGCGTCTCGAGGATGGCTTCGGCGCTCATCGTTCCATCCTCGCGAGCAGCGTGCCCCAGATGCCCTTCGGGAAGAACAGCACCAGCGCGATGAAGATCACCCCGACGATCAGCTGCCAGCGCTCGGTCACGGCCGTCAGCGCATGCTCCATCGCGAGGAACACGCCCGCGCCCACGAAGGGCCCGAAGAAGGTGCCCATGCCGCCGAGCAGCGTGACCATCATCACCTGGCCCGAGGTGTGGTACGACAGGGTGTCGATGCCCACGGTGGCGAGGTTGATCGCCGTCAGCGCGCCGGCCAGCCCGCAGAACAGGCCCGAGATCACGAACGACAGCAGCTTGGCGCGCTCCACGTCGAAGCCCGAGGCGCGGGCGCGCTGTTCGTTCTCGCGCACCGCCTCGAGCACCGCGCCGAACGGCGACTGCAGGATGCGCGACAGCAACCACACGGCCAGCGCCACGAAGCAGAGCATGAAGTAGTAGCGGTTCAGCGGCTGCAGCAGGTCGATCTGCCAGCCGCCGAGGCGCAGCGTGGGCACGTTCACGCCGCGCAGGCCGTTGTCGCCGCCGGTCAGCGAGGTCGCGTGGAAGGCCGCGAAGTACACGCACTGCGCGAGCGACAGCGTGACCATCGCGAAGTAGATGCCGCGCGTGCGGATCGCGAGCGCGCCGATGGCCAGCGCCACCAGCCCGCCGAGCGCGATGCCCGCCGCCACGGCCAGCGGCCAGGGCAGGCCGTGGCTGGCGATCAGGATGCCGCAGGCGTAGGCGCCGCTGCCGTAGAAGGCCGCGTGGCCGAACGACAGCTTGCCGGTGTAGCCGAAGGTCAGGTTGTAGCCCGCGGCGAACAGGCCGAACAGCAGGATGTTGATCGCCATCGCGTGGAAGGGCACGACCAGCGGGAACAGCGCGAGCACCGCGATGCTCAGCGGCACGCGGTGGCGCGTGGCCGCCTCGCGCAGCCGTCGCGCGCCCGGGGCCGCGGCGGCTTCGGCGCGCGGCGCACGCAGCGGGGGCGGGGAGGAGGAAGTGGTGGTGGACATGGTCTGGAAAGCGTTGGAAGCGAAGGGCGCGCCTTCAGTCGCGCGCGCCGAACAGCCCGTTGGGCCGCAGGATCAGCACCGCGGCCATCAGCGCGAAGATGGCGAGTTCGGCGAGCTCGGGCTGGAACAGCGTGGTCATCGCCACCACCACGCCCACCAGCAGGCCGGCCACGATGGCGCCGACCAGCGAACCCATGCCGCCGATCACGGTGACCACGAAGGCCTCGATCAGCACCGAGCCGCCCATCTCGGGATTCACCCCGCGCAGCGGCGCCGCCAGCAGCCCGGCCAGGCCCGCGAGCGCGGTGCCGAGGCCGAAGATCAGGAGCCACACGCGGCCCACGTCGATGCCCAGCACCTTGAGCACCAGCGGGTCGCGCGCGCCGGCGCGGATCACCAGGCCCAGGCGCGTCTTCTCGATGAACAGCCACAGTGCCAGCAGCAGTGCCGCGCACAGCCCGAGCAGGAACAGCCGGTAGAGCGGGAACACGCCGAAGCCCAGGTCGACCGCGCCGCGCAGCGCCTCGGGCGTGGCGAAGGCCTCGCCCTGCACGCCCCAGACCATGCGCACGCCGTCGACCAGCACGTAGGCCAGGCCGAAGGTCAGCAGCAGCGGGTAGTCCACGCCGCGGCCGTACAGCGGCCGGATCAGCCAGCGCTCGGCCACCAGCCCCAGCAGGCCGACCGCGAGCGGCACCAGCAGCAGGCACCACCAGAAGCTGCCGGTGAGCCCGTAGGCGTAGACCGCCACGTAGGCGCCCAGCATGTAGAAGGCGCCGTGCGCGAAGTTGACCACGCCCAGCAGCCCGAAGATGAGCGACAGGCCGACGGCCACCAGCACGTAGATGGCACCGAGCGCCAGGCCCACGAAGAGCTGCTGGAGCAGCAGGGAGACGGAGAGTTCCACGGCGAGGCTCTCAGGCGTGGCCCAGCTCGGCGCAGCTGCGCATGCGCGCCTCGTCGGGGGCCTCGGTGGCGACGATGCGGAAGATGTCGTCCTTGCCCTTGGCCTGCGCGGCGGGCTTCGATTCCACGATCAGCACCGACTGCACCGACTGGTGGTCGCAGGCGCGGTAGTAGGTCGGCCCCTTGTAGGCGTCGCTTTTGAGGGCCTGCAGCGCCTCGGCCACGCGGTCGCTGTCGGTGCTGTTGGCCTGCCTGGCCGCGGCCAGCAGGTTGCGCACGCCCGCATAGCCCAGGCCCGCGTAGTCGGTCGGCGCGGTGCCGCCGTTGGCCGCGCGGAACGCCGTGTTGAAGGCGCGCGCCGAGGGCGTGCTTTCCTCCATGCCCCAGTAGTAGCCGGTGCCGCCGATGATGTCGGCATACACCTCGTGGCCGTCGACCATGCGGCCCGAGTGCATCAGGAGCGGCGCGATGATCTTCGACTTCTGCTTGACGCCGAAGTCGCCGGCCTGGCGGAAGGCGATCGACTGGTCGCGGCCGAAGTTGCAGACCACCAGCACGTCGGGCTTGAGCGCGAGGATGCGCGGGAAGTAGCTCGAGAAATCGGTCTGGCCCAGCGGATGGCGGATGTCGGCCAGCACCTCGATGCCGAAGGCCTTGCCGGCCGCGAGGAAGCCGCGCGACATCTCGTGGCCGTAGGCGTAGTCGGCCGTGAGGAACACCACGCGCTTGCCCATCTTCGGGAAGGCGTAGCGCGCCACCGCGCCCGCGGTCATGTGCGGGTTCAGGCACTCGTGGAAGGTGTACTTGCTGAAGTCCTTGGCCTCGTTGATCGAGTCGGACTGGCTCACCGAGTTGTAGATGATCTTGCGCTGCTTCGTCGCGTTGTTGACCGACAGCTGCACCGCCGCCGACACCGAGCCCACGATGAAGTGCGCGCGGTCCTTCTCGATCAGCTCGACCGTGCGCGTGACGGCCTCCTGCGGGTTGAGCTTGTCGTCGCGCACCAGCAGCTCGGCGCGCCGGCCGCCGGCCGCGTTGAACTCCTTGATCGCGAGCTCGGCGCCTTGCTGCACGGCGCGCGCCTCGGCCGCGAAGGGCCCGGTCAGCGGGATCGGCAGGCCGACGCGCAACGGTTCGTTCTGTGCCAGCGCGCGCAGCGGCAGCGCGGCGCCCGAGGCCAGCAGGGCGCCGCCGGCGGCCTGCAGCACGGTGCGCCGGCGCAGCGAGGGGGAGGGAAGGTCGAGGGGCGAGGTCATGGCGTGTCTCCTTGTCGTTCGGGTCAATGCAAGCGATGAAGGCGCGGGCCGGGATCAGATGCGTCCGAGGGCGCGCAGCACCTTCTCGGGGGTCACGGGCTGTTCCGAAACGTGGGCGCCGAAGGGCCGCAGCGCGTCGTTGATCGCGTTGAGCACGGCGGCCGGCGCACCCGCCGTGCCGGCCTCGCCCGCGCCCTTGGCGCCGAGCTGCGAGGTGCGCGTGGGCGTCTCGATGTGGGCCACCTCGATGTCGGGCATCTCGAAGGCCATCGGCACCAGGTAGTCGGCCATGCTGCCGTTGCGCATCAGGCCGTGGTCGTCGTAGAGGCATTCCTCGTAGAGCACGCCGCCGATGCCCTGCACCACGGCGCCGCGGATCTGTTCGTCGACCAGCATCGGGTTGAGCACGCGCCCGCAGTCCTCCACCACCCAGTGGCGCAGCAGCCGCACGAAGCCGGTGTCGACGTCGACCTCGACATGCGAGGCCTGCACGCCGTTGGTGAAGACGAAGGGATAGTCGCGCTGCGCATAGTGGCGCGTGACCACCAGCTCGGGCTGGAAGCCCGCGGGCAGCAGGTCGGGGCGGAAGTGCGCGAGCCGGCCGAGCTCGGCCAGGTCGGACAGCGTGTCGCCGGTGGCCAGGCAGCGCACCTCGCCGTGCGCGATCGTCAGGCCCTCGGCCGGCCGCTTGAGGTGCGCGGCCGCGAGCGCCAGGATGTGGCGGCGCAGGTCGCGGCTGGCGAGCAGCACGGCCTCGCCGCCGATGCCCGCGCCGCGCGAGGCCCAGGTGCCGCCGCCGTAGGGCGTGGCCGCGGTGTCGCCGGTCAGCACGCGCACCGAGGCCATCGGCAGGCCCAGCGTGTCGGCCACGATCTGCGCGAAGATGGTCTCGGTGCCCTGGCCCTGTTCGCCCACGCCGGTGGCGCAGTGCACCACGCCGGTGGGGTCGAGCCGCACGGTCGCGCCATCCTGCGCCGCGATGCGCGCGCCGCCCACGCCGTAGAAGGCCGGGCCGGGATTGGTCAGCTCGATCAGCGCCGCCAGGCCGATGCCGCGGTGCACGCCGCGCTCGCGCAGCGCGGCCTGCTCGCGGCGCAGCGCGCCGTAGTCCATCAGCGTCTCGATGCGGTCCAGGCAGGCCTGGTGCGACAGCCCCTCGAGCAGGATGCCCGAGGCACCCTGGCGCGGATAGCTGCCGTCCTCCATCACGTTGCGGCGGCGCAGTTCGAGCGGGTCGATGCCCAGCTTCGCCGCGGCGAGATCGACCAGCCCCTCGGTCACGGTGCAGGCGATCGGATGGCCGACGCCGCGGTACTGGCTGGTCTGCACCTTGTTGAGGAAGGCGACATCGAGCGTGGCCTTGTAGTGCGCGTGCTTGTAGGGGCCGCCCGTGATGTTGATGACCTGGTTGCCCTCGATCGCGCTGGTGCGCGGGAACATCGAGAACGGGCCGATGCCCGTGAGGTCGTCGATCTGGAACGCCAGCATGCGGCCGTCGCGCGCCAGCGCGAGCCGCGCCTTCACGCGGTGCTCGCGCGCATGCACGTCGGTGACGAAGGACTCGAGCCGGTCGGCGACGAACTTGACGGGCCGCCCCAGCAGCACCGACAGCGCCACCGTCGCGAAGTCGTCGGCATAGGCATGCACCTTGATGCCGAAGGAACCGCCGACGTCGCGGCAGACCACGCGCACGTCGGCCTCCTGCAGGCCGAGCTGGCGCGCATAGAGATCGGCCATCATGTGCGGCGCCTGGTGCGAGTGGTGCACCACGAGGCGCCGGCCGGTGGGCGTGAAATCGGCCAGCACGGCGCGCGGCTCCAGCGTCACGCCGGTGTGGCGGCCGAAGCGGAACTCGTCCTCGACCACCACGTCGGCACCCTCGAACACCGCCTCCACGCCGCCGGTGTCGATCTCGCGGTGGAAGCACAGGTTGCTGCCGAGCTCGGGATGGATCACCGGCGTGGCGGCATCGAGCGCCGTGTCCATGTGCACCGCCGCGGGCAGCGGCTCCCATTCGACCTGGACCGCGTCGAGCGCGTCCTCGGCCAGGGCCCGGGTGCGGCCGAGGATGGCGAGCACCGCCTCGCCCTGCCAGGTGGCGCGCTCGATCGCCAGCGCATGCTGCGGCGGCGAGCGCATGCCCGCCAGGTGCTTGAGCGTGCCGACCCAGGGCGCGCAGACCGCCGCGAGCTGGCGGCCGTCGACGATGGCCGCGATGCCCGGCATGCGGCGCGCCGCCTCGGCATCGATGCGCACGATGCGCGCATGCGCATGCGGGCTGCGCAGGTAGACCACGTGCAGCATGCGCGGCAGCTCGAGGTCGTCGACGTAGTTCGCGCGGCCCTGCGTGAGCCGCTGCATGTTGGGCCGCTCGACCGACTGGCCGATGTAGCGCTGCGCCTCGATTTCGCGCACCGGCGCGGGGAGGGTGAGGTCGTTCATGCCGCGCTCCCCGCGGCGCCGCTACAGCCGCCGCAGCGTGCCTGCCGTTCCTGCCCGGCCAGCGCGATCGCGTCGACGATCGCGTGGTAGCCCGTGCAGCGGCAGTAGTTGCCCGAGATCTGTTCGCGGATCGTGTCGCGGCCCGGGCAGGGCGTGCGTTCGAGCAGCGCATGCGCGGTCAGCAGCATGCCCGAGGTGCAGGCGCCGCACTGCGCGGCATTGCGCGCCGAGAAGCTGCGCTGCAGGTCGGCGAGCGTGCCGGCGTCGGACAGGCCCTCGATGGTCTCGATGCGCCGGCCGTCGGCCTGCACCGCGAGCACCAGGCATCCGCGCGCGATCTCGCCGTCGATCAGCACCGTGCAGGCGCCGCACACGCCGTGCTCGCAGCCCACGCGCGTGCCCTTGAGGCCGAGCTCGTCGCGCAGCCAGTCGACCAGGTGCTGGCGCGGCTCCACGCGGCAGGCGTGCACCTCGCCGTTGACCTCGATGCGCACCGCGAGCTGGAGGTCGTGGGTGTCGGTGGTGTCCATCACTGGGCGGTCTCCGGTTGCAGCACGCGCTCGACCGCGCGCCGCAGCAGCACGCCGGCCAGGTGGCGCTTGGCCGCGGCGCTGCTGTGCAGGTCGGCGTCGGGCTGCATGTCCTCGTCGAGGCTCAGCACGGCCGCCTCGAGCGTGCTTTCGTCGGCCTGCGTGCCGGCCAGCCGGGTCTCGGCGCCGAGCGCGCGCATCGGCGTGTTGCCCATGCCGAAGAAGGCGATGCGCAGGTCGGACAGCCGGCCCTCGTGCACGTCGGCGGCCAGCGCGATGCCCACGATGGCGTAGTCGCCATGGCGCCGCGCGAGTTCGGCGAAGGCGAAGCGGCGCGCCGGGCCCGGCAGCGGGAACTCGAGCGCCACCAGCACCTCGTGCGCGCGCAGGTCGGTCTGGTAGAGGTCGACGAAGAAGTCGCCGGCCATCACGCGGCGCTCGCGCTGGCCGTCGCTCACGATCAGCTCGGCATCGGCCGCGAGCGCGCAGGCCGGCCACTCGGCCGCGGGATCGGCGAAGGCGATCGAGCCGCCGAGCGTGCCGCGGTTGCGGATCGCCGCGTGCGCCACGTGCGGCGCGGCCTGCGACAGCAGCGGCAGCCGCTGCGCGATCAGTTCCGAGCATTCGATGTCGACGTGCCGCACCAGCGCGCCGATGCGCAGGAAGTCGCCGCGCAGTTCGATGCCGCGCAGCTCGGGCAGGGCGGCGATGTCGATCAGCAGTTGCGGCTTCGACAGCCGCATGTTGAGCGTGGCCAGCAGGGTCTGGCCGCCGGCCAGCACGCGGGCCGCGTCGCCGTGCTCGCGCAGCAGGGCCGAGGTCTGGGCCAGGCTCTGCGCGCGCAGGTAGGAGAAGGCGGGGGCTTTCATCGCGGGCTTTCCTGGCTCAGAACGCGCGGCTCGCGAGCCAGCCGATGCCGCTGCCGATCGCGAGCCACAGCAGGCGCTGCAGTTCGCCGGACCAGGGGCCGAAGCCGGCCGATGCGGTGGCGGCGCGCACGGGTGCCGCCAGTGCCGCTGGCGCGGAGGCGGTTTCGCGCCGTGCCTCGGGCAGGTCCGCCGCGGCTTCGAGCACCTGCGCCGCGGGCTTCGGCGCGAGCTGCTCATTGAGCGCGAGAAAGAACTCGTCGGCCATCTTGCGTGCCGAGGCATTCACGAGCCGGCCGCCGATCTGCCCCAGCTTGCCGCCGACGGCCGCCTCGACCGTATAGGTCAGCCGCGTGCCGTTGCCCTCGGTGGCGAGCGTGACGCGCGATTCGCCCTTGGCCATGCCGGCCGCTCCGCCGCTGCCCTCGAAGGCGATGCGGCAGCTCTGCGGCTCGACCACGTCGAGCCGGCGGATGCGGCCGCTGAAATGCGCGCGCACCGGGCCGATCTTGGCGAGCAGCCGCGCCTCCATCTCGTTCTCGCCGAGCCGGCGGATCTCCTCGCAGCCGGGCACGCAGCGCGCCAGCAGCTCGGGATCGTCGAGGGCACGCCAGACCGTCTCGCGGCCCGCGGGAATCCACTGTTCGCCTTGCAGTTCCATCCGTCGTCTCTTTCCTCGGTGGCGCACCGGGAGCCGGTGCCGTTCGCATGGGGCGGAGTATTTAACGACTGGTCAATAAGATCATTGGTACTTACCATGAGGTAAATTGCGACCCTCCAACGACAACACCGAAGACAACAGCCGTTTCATGAAAGACGCATCCGAAGACCCGAAGAACGTGGCCGTCAAACCCGCGCGCCAGCGGCTCTCGACCGAGGACCGCGAGCGCCAGATCCTCGACGGCGCGATCGCCTTCTTCTCGGAGCGCGGCCTCGACGGCCAGACGCGCGAGCTGGCGCAGCAGATCGGCATCACGCATCCGCTGCTCTATCACTACTTCCCGAACAAGCGCGCGCTGATCGAGCGCGTGTACGAGGAGGTCTACCTCGAGCGCTGGCAGCCCGAGTGGGAGGAGTGGCTGTCGGACCGTTCCACCCCGCTCGAAGCGCGGCTGGTGCGCTTCTACGGCGCCTATGCGCGCGCGATCCTCACCAAGGAGTGGGTGCGCATCCTGGTGTTCTCGGGGCTGTCCGACGGCTACGTGCCGGGGCAGTACATGGAACTGCTCAAGGAACGGCTGTTCCCGCACATCTGGCGCGAGATGCGCCACGAGCTCGGCCTCACGGGGCGCGCCAAGCCCACCGAGCGCGAGCGCGAGCTGATGTGGGGCATGCACGGCGGGATCTTCTACATCGGCGTGCGGCGCTGGATCTACGCCGAGGCCATGCCCGAGGACCTCGACGCGGTGCTGGCCGACCGCGTGCGCGCCTTCATGCTGGTGGCGCCCGAGGTGTTCGGCCGCAAGGGCGCGAAGCCCTCGGCCTGATCGCGCCGAAGCGGCTGCCGCTTTCAGATGCATTGGTCATAGCCATATCGCAAACGCTTCGTTGGTGAGCGCGCGTCGACTCCCTACAGTGCGGCCTGCACTTTTCACAAGGAGTTACGCATGTCGATCCTGAGCCGCTGGTGGCGAGCCGCCTCCCTTGCCACGCTGACCTTCATCGCGAGCGCCCCCGTGGCCGTCGCCCAATCCACGGCCGAAGCCGGCGAGGCGCTGGTGTCGACCGAGTGGCTCGAGAAGAACCTCAGGAACGCCAAGGTGCGCGTGATCGAGGTCAGCGTGAACCCCGGCCTCTACGAGCGCGGCCACATCCCCGGCGCGGTCAATTTCTCGTGGCACAACGACCTCAACGACCGCGTGCGCCGCGACATCGTGAGCCAGGCCCAGTTCGAGAAGCTGCTGTCGGCCGCGGGCGTCGACAAGGACACCACCGTCGTGCTGTACGGCGACAACAACAACTGGTTCGCGGCCTGGGGCGCCTGGGTGTTCGAGCAGTACGGATTGAACAACGTCAAGCTGCTCGACGGCGGCCGCAAGAAGTGGGAGGCCGAGAACCGCACGCTCGAGAACCGCACGCCCGAGTACGCCGCCACCGCCTTCAAGGCGAGCCGGCCCGACCCGGCACTGCGCGCGCGCCTGACCGACGTGGTGGCGGTGGCCGACGGCAAGTCGGACACGCGCCTGGTCGACATCCGATCGGCCGACGAATACAGCGGCAAGATCTTCGCGCCGCCGGGCGCGGCCGAACTCGCAGTGCGCGCGGGCCACATCCCCGGCGCGGCCAACGTGCCCTGGGGCCGCGCGGTCAACGAGGACGGCACCTTCAAGTCGCCGGCCGAGCTGAAGGCGCTCTACGCCGCCGCGGGCATCGACGGCAGCAAGCCGGTCATCACCTACTGCCGCATCGGCGAGCGCTCGAGCCACACCTGGTTCGCGCTGCACCGCATCCTCGGCTACAAGAACGTGCGCAACTACGACGGCTCGTGGACCGAGTACGGCAACGCCGTCGGCGTGCCGGTGAACAACCCGAGCGGCACCGTCTGGGCGTCGAAGTGATTCGAGGAGAGAAGAAGAACGAGGAGGGTGCGTGAGTCACCAGGAGTTGGGTGGCCGTCCGCCGGAAGCGCGGACGGCATTGGGCGAGCCTTCGGGCTCGTTTTTTTTGGATGGCACGGGCGCGGCGCGCTGGCCCGCGCTGACCACGGCGTCGGTCGTGCTGGTGCTGCTCGCGGCCGGCGTGCACCTGCTCGGCGAGCGCAGCGGCGGCCGCGCGCTGGCCTTCGCGCTGGGCATCGGCGCGGTGCTCGGCATCGTGCTGCAGCGCTCGCGCTTCTGCTTCTATTGCCATGCGCGCGACTACTTCGAGCGCGGCGACGCGCGCGGCCTGCTCGCGATCGTCGCGGCGCTCGCGGTGGGCACGCTCGGCATGCACGTGGTGATGAGCGGCTGGCTGCCGGTGCCGCAGCCGGGCCGGCTGCCGCCCGATGCCCACATCGGCCCGGTGAGCTGGGCACTGGTGCTCGCGGGCCTGGCCTTCGGCGCGGGCATGGTGGTGTCGGGCTCGTGCATCAGCGCGCACTGGTACCGGCTCGGCGAGGGCTCGCCCACCGCGCCCTTCGCGCTCGCGGGCGCGGCGCTGGGCTTCGTGCTCGGCTTCAATACCTGGAACCCGCTCTACAGCGCGACCATCGCCACCGCGCCCGTGCCCTGGCTGCCGCATCACCTCGGCTATGCGGGCTCGGCGGCGCTGCAGCTCGCGGTGCTCGCGCTCGCGAGCGCGCTGCTGTGGCGACGTCTGCCGCCCGCGCGGAACGCCGCGGTGCCCGCGAGCTTCGGCGCCGCGCTGCGCGCGCTGCTGCGGGGGCGCTGGCCCTATGTCTGGGGCGGCCTCGGGGTGGGCGCCATCGCCGTGATCGTGGTGCTGCGGCTGCGGCCGCTGGGCGTGACGGCCGCGCTCGGCAGCGCGGCGCGCGCGGCCGGCGAAGGGCAGGGCCTGCTGCCGCAGCGGCTCGAGGGCCTCGACGGCTTCGCCGGCTGCGTCACGGCCGTGGCGCAGAGCCTGTGGCAGACGCCGAACGCGCTGCTGGTCGGCGGCCTCGTCGCCGGCGCCTTCGCGGCCGCGCTCGCGAGCGGGCAGTTCCGGCCCGCGTGGCCGCGGCCGGCGCAGGTCGCGCGCGGGCTCGGCGGCGGCCTGCTGCTCGGCTGGGGCGCGATGACCGGCCTGGGCTGCACCGTCGGCAACCTGCTGTCGGGCACCATGGCCGGCGCGCTCTCGGGCTGGGTCTTCGGCGCGGCCGTGCTGCTCGCGGTCTGGGCCGGCCTCAAGCTGCGCTGGGGCAACTGAGCGGCATTCCAGGGCCGCGCATATCGAAGCACGCATTCCTTCTTTGTGCCATGCCCGCGCCGTTGATACGGTCGGTCCTCTTTTCTTTCTTTGCAGCAGAGGACACGCGACATGGGCGCCAGGGATTTCGAGCGGCAGCTTCTTTCGGGCGCCGATGGCGGCACGCGCCACGAGGCCGACGTGCTGGTGATCGGCGGCGGTCCGGCCGGCGCCTGGGCCGCGGTGAGCGCGGCCGCGCGCGGCGCGCGCGTGCTGCTGGCCGACAAGGGCTTCTGCGGCACCTCGGGCGCCACCGCGCCTTCGGGCACCGGCCTGTGGCACGTGCCGGCCGAAGGCACGGCGCGCGAGGAGGCCAAGGCCAGCCGCTTCGCGATGGGCGGCCAGCTGGCCGAGCACGCCTGGATGGACCGCGTGCTCGAGCAGACCTGGACCAACGTCGAGACGCTCAAGGAATGGGGCTATCCGTTCCCGGTCGACGACCAGGGCGCGCTGCGCTGCACCTCGCTGCAGGGCCCCGAATACATGCGGCTGATGCGCAAGCGCGTGAAGGCCGCGGGCGCGCGCATCCTCGACCACAGCCCGGTGCTCGAGCTGCTGGTCGACGAGCACGGCACCGTCTGCGGCGCCACCGGGGTGAACCGGCAGAGCGGCGAAAGCTGGGTGGCGCGCGCCGGCGCGGTGGTCATCGCCACCGGCGGCTGCGCCTTCCTGAGCCGCGCGCTCGGCTGCAACGTGCTGACCGGCGACGGCCAGCTGATGGCGGCCGAGGTCGGCGCGGCCTTGTCGGGCATGGAGTTCTCCAATGCCTACGGGCTCGGCCCGGCCTTCTCGTCGGTCACCAAGTCGCTGTTCTACAACTGGGCCACCTTCTACTCGGCCGACGGCGTGGCGATCGAGGGCGCGGGTTCGTCCAAGGGCCGCGGCGTGATCGCGCAGACGCTGCAGGCGCAGCCTGTCTACGCCTGCCTCGACCGCGCCGACGCGCAGATCCGCGCCTGGATGCGCACCGCGCAGCCGAACTTCTTCGTCTCCTTCGACCGCCAGGGCATCGATCCCTTCACGCAGCACTTCCCGGTCACCCTGCGGCTCGAGGGCACGGTGCGCGGCACCGGCGGCCTGCACCTGATCGACGACAGTTGCGCCACCACCGTGGCCGGCCTCTATGCTGCGGGCGACGCGGCCACGCGCGAGCTGATCTGCGGCGGCTTCACCGGCGGCGGCAGCCACAACGCGGCCTGGGCGCTGTCCTCGGGTTTCTGGGCCGGCGCCGGCGCGGCCGACTTCGGGCGCGATGCGCGCGCGCGTTCGCAACGCGCGGCCCTGCGCGCCGGCGGCGTCGCGCTGGCCACGCGCGGCGCGCAGGCCTGGGACAGCCAGGCCGTGGTGCGCGCGGTGCAGGCCGAGGTCTTTCCCTACGAACGCAACTGGTTCCGCGAAGGCGACGCGCTGCGCGATTCGCTCGCGCGGCTCGACGCCCTGTGGGAGCGCCTGCGCCAGGGCGCACCGGCCGCCAGCGCGGCCGACGCCGTGCGCGCGCGCGAAGCGGCCGCCATGCTGGCCACCTCGCGCTGGATGTACCGCAGCGCGCTGCAGCGCACCGAGACGCGCGGCATGCACCGCCGGCGCGAGCATTCGGCCATCGACCCGAGCCAGCGCCATCGCCTGCTGAGCGGCGGGCTCGACGAGGTTTGGGTGCAGCGCCATGCCGTGCAACGGCGCGCCGAGGAAGAGGTGGCCGCATGATCGAGCTCATCAGCGCCGAGCGCTGCACCGCCTGCAACATCTGCGTGAGCGCCTGCCCGACCAACGTGTTCGAGGCCGTGCCCGGCGGCCTGCCGCGCATCGCGCGCCAGGATGATTGCCAGACCTGCTTCATGTGCGAGCTCTACTGCCCCGAGGATGCGCTCTACGTCGCGCCGATCGCCGACCGCGGCGCCACCGCCGAGGAGCGCGACGTGGCCGCCCAGGCGCTGATGGGCAGCTACCGCCGCGACATCGGCTGGGGGCGCGGCCGCCAGTCGACGGCCTCGGCCGACGCCAGCTTCGAACTGCTGCGGCGCGCGCACTGATGGCGGCGCCTGTCGATACCCGCCGCCGGCGGTTGCTGCGCGGCGCCGTCGCCGCAACCGCGGCCACGCTGCCGCTGTTCTCGATCGCGCAGGGCGCACCCGGTGCGGGCGTGCTGCGCCTGGGCTACATCGGTCCGGGCAGGAAGCCCGCGGCCGCCACCGGCTGGGCGCTGCGCCAGGGCCTGTTGCAGCGCGAGCTCGCGCCGCTGGGCTTCAAGGAGGTGGTCACGCGCAACTTCCCGAACGGACCCGATCTCAACGAAGC
Organism: Variovorax endophyticus; assembly: GCF_025376855.1. NCBI lineage: Bacteria > Pseudomonadati > Pseudomonadota > Betaproteobacteria > Burkholderiales > Comamonadaceae > Variovorax > Variovorax endophyticus. The sequence goes on along the minus strand of NZ_JAHUTH010000010.1, from coordinate 13,278 downwards.
CTTCATTTCGGGCGTGCTCGACGTCGGCATCTACGGCGACACGCCCGCCGTGGTCGCGCGCTCGCGCGGCCTCGATGCGCGGCTGATCGGCTTCGACACCGTGGGCATGAACGTCTGGCTGCTCACGCCGCGCGACGGCGTGCGCAGCGTGCGCGAGCTCGAGGGCCAGGCCATCGGCGTGGCGCGCGGTTCCTACATGCACCGCTATGTGCTGGGCCTGCTCAAGGAGCACGGCCTGCAGAAGTCGGTGAAGGTGATCCACATGTTCCCGCGCGACGGCGAGGCCGCGCTCGACCAGCGCTCGATCGCCGCCTTCGCGGCCCAGATCGACGTCGGGCCGCTGCTCGCATCGCGCGGCTACCCCGTGATCGACGAGGCCGATCGCCATCCCACCCTGCGCGGCACCTCGGTGATCGTCGCCTCGTCGAAGCTGCTCGCCACCGCGCCCGGCCTGCCGGCCGCCTGGACCCGCGCGCGCCGCGCGGCCATTGCCGAGATGCGCGCCGACAGCGCGGCCTACTACGCCTTCCATGCCGAGGTCAGCGGCTTCCCGCTCGAGGCGGTCAAGGCCTCGCATCCGCTGAGCCAGTACCCCGAGGCCGCCTATCCCGCCGACGGGCTGGGGCTGATCGAGGAGGTGAAGAAGTTCCTGCTGGGGGAGAGGCTGGTGACGCAGGACTTTGCGTTGGCGCAGTGGCAGTGGGCGGGCGAGGGTTAGTGGCGCGGTCGTAGATCCCCGGGTGCGGCCACGCGCAGGCTGGTCCGGAATCTGGTGGCCCAGGCATCGCCCGACAGGATGGGATTTCCCACGATGCCGACGAGCAGGTCGGGCGACAGTTGCATGATGAACCCCTGCTGCGCATTCGTGCCGCCGTACACGTGCTCGTACCGGCTGGTCCTGCCGCGATTCCATTCGCCCTTGTAGACGAACTCCCCCTTCAGGGCGGACTTGCCCGCCAGTTGCGCCGGGTCCATGCGCGTGATGCTTCCGGAGACAGCGTTGGGCAGGTGCCAGCCGTCTTCGTCGGAGAAAAAATCTCCCAGGTCACGCTGGCCCATGTCGTTCAACCGGCCGTGGCCGACGACGACGGTGCCCACCGCGCCCAGGGGCACGGGGCCGAACGCAAGATACCAATCGCAGACCTCGTAGGGCGGCGCGGAGGCATATCCGTCCGTGTGGCACTCGTAGAGATCGCTGTTCTTCGGTTTCGCGATCCAGACCGTGAACTGGCATTCGTCCCCGCCGGATGGGTTCTCGGGATAGTCCGGCCTGCCTATCTGGTAGTGGGGTGCGGGTCCCTGTTTGTTGTCGGCTCGTTCGGGCCGGCCGATCCGGTACTTGGCGGAGAGTTCGAAGGCAACGCCGCAGGAGACCACGGTGTTCACCGGAAAGCCGTCGGCTTGCCCAGTGGCCGGTGCATTGGGAGCCGCGTTGGCTGCAAGTGGGGCCAGGATCGCAACGGCGAGGGCCCAGAGGATGGAAATGACGGTACGCAGGGAACGCATCGGAGCTTCTTCGGATGGGCGATGGTGGCGGCCGCCCGACCATAGCGCGCCGGGTCATCGTCTTCATGAAGCTCGCGTGACACGAACGAGGCTGGCGCAGCCCGTTTCCTCCCCCACTCACGAATGGCAGACCAACCCATCCTTCAGCAACGTGATCTCGAACTGCAGATTCCCCGCACGCGCCCCCCGCGCCTGCGCGAGCGTGCCGTCGGCGCGCCAGCGCCGCAGCGCGGCCGCGATGTAGTCGCGCGACACGGTGTCGCCCGCCGCGAGCCGCACGGCCGCGTCGGCCGGTGCGCGCAGGTCCTGCGCGACCGGCTTGTAGAAGCGCCATTCCTCGTTGCCCATCAGCCGCTCGAGCACCTGCGCGTCTTCGGCCAGCGCCGCGCATTCGCCGGCCATGAAGGCCGAGGCCGCATGCACGGCCGAGGGATAGTTGCGCGGCTGCGCGCCATAGCGCAGCGCCACCGCGCCCGCATAGCCCGAGCCTTCGCCGACGCAGACCGAGGCGCCGCGCAGCGCTTCTTCGTCCTGCACGCGGCCGCGGCGCAGCGCGATGACCTGGCCGCGGCCGGTGTCGTAGCTGCCGGGCGCGGCGTCGATGCCGGCGCCGCCTTCGTCGGTGCGCGCGCCCTGGGCCGGCACGCCGGCCACCAGCAGGTCGACGCGGCCGTCGCGCAGCGCCTCGTCGCGTTCGTCGGGCGCGAGGCCGACCAGCACGGCCTTCACGCCGAGCGAGGCGGCGAGTTCGCGCGCCAGCGTGGCGTCGAAGGCATCGGGTTCGGGCGGCGTGGGCGAGCCGGGCGGGGCAGGGCGCGGATAGCGCCGCACGCCGACGACCAGTTCGCCGCGCGCGATCGCGCGTGCGAGCACCGGGCCCTTGGGCAGTTGATTCAGCGGCGTGGCCAGCGCGGGCACGGCCAGCGGCGGCAGCCATGCGAGCCAGGTCGCGGGGCCCGACAAGCCACGCTCGCGCGGCGCGTTGTCGGCATTCGGCCAGGCACCGCCCGCGGCGGCCAGCGCGGCGACCACCGCGAGCACCGGCCCGGCCGCGACCAGACTGGGCCAGCGGCCGATGCCGTCGAGCAGGCCGGCCACGGCCGAGGAGGCAGAGGAAGAAGGGGGGCGCGGGTTCTCACTCATCGAGGCTCAACCCGCGCCGCCAGCGCAGCAGCCGGCGCTCGAGCAGCGCCAGCAGGTAATTCAGCAGCAGCCCGAGCACCGCCAGCAGCAGGATGCCGGCGTACATGGTCGGGATCTGGAAGGTCTCCTGCGAATTGAGCGTGAGGAAGCCCAGCCCCGAGTGCGCGCCGATCATCTCGGCCGCCACCAGCGCCGTGATGCTGTAGGCGCCCGCGAGCCGCACGCCGGTGAAGATCGAGGGCAGCGAGGCCGGCAGCACCACCTTGAAGAAGACGAAGCGGCGCGAGGCGCCCATCGACAGCGCGGAGTTCACGAGCAGCCGGTCGACCTGCTTCACGCCGCTCACGGTGCTCAGCAGCACCGGCCAGAACGAGGCCCAGAAGATGATCGCCACCTTCGACAGCTCGCCGATGCCGAGGAACAGGATGAAGACCGGGAACAGCGCGAAGGCCGAGGTCTGGCGGAACAGCTGCAGCACCGGGTCGACGATGGCCGCGAGCCGGCGGATGCCGCCGATCAGCAGGCCCAGCAGCACGCCCGCGCTGCTCGCGAGCACCAGGCCCCAGAGGGAGCGCTGCAGGCTCGCGGCCACGTGCTTCCAGAGCTGGCCGTTGTCGAGCAGCTGGCCGATGCTCGCGAGCACGGCCGAGGGCGGGCTCAGGTAGGCATCGCTCACGATGCCCAGGCGCGACAGCGCTTCCCACAACGCGAGGAACAGCACGATGCCGGCGGCGCGTTCGGCGAAGCGGCCCGCGAACCGGGCGAAGCGCGCCAGCGTGCGGCGCGGTGCGGGCGCGGCAGGCGCGCCTTCGAGCACGGCGCTCACGAGACCACTCCTTCGAGGGAACGCGGCTTCAGGCCGACCTGCACCTCGTCCTTCAGCACCTCCCAGGCGCGCTGGCGCAGGGCCGCGAACTCGCTCGAATGGCGCAGTTCGGCCGAGCGCGGCCGCGCGAGCGGGATGTCGATGATCGCCTTGATGCGGCCGGGCCGCTGCGTCATCACGGCCACGCGGTCGGACAGGTAGACAGCCTCCTCGAGGCTGTGCGTGATGAAGACGATGGTCTTGCGGTACTGCTCCCAGATGCGCAGCAGCTCGCCCTGCAGGATCTCGCGCGTCTGCGCATCGAGCGCGGCGAAGGGCTCGTCCATCAGCAGCACGTCGGGTCGGTAGGCCAGCGAGCGCGCGATCGCCACGCGCTGCTTCATGCCTCCCGAGATCTCGTGCGGATAGCGTTCGCCGAAGCCGTGCAGGCCCACGAGCTCGAGGTACTCGTGCGCGGTGCGGCGGCGCGCGGCCTTGCCGATGCCGCGGATCTCGAGGCCCACCGCGATGTTGTCGAGCACCGTGAGCCACGGGAACAGCGCATAGCCCTGGAACACCACGCCCTGGTTGCGGTGCACGCCCGCGACCGGCCGGCCGTCGATGGCGATGCGCCCGCCGGTGCGCTCGGTGAGCCCGGCCAGGATGCCGAGGAAGGTCGACTTGCCGCAGCCCGAGGGGCCGAGCACAGAGAGGAACTCGCCCTCGCGCACGTCGAGGTCGAAGCCCTCGAGTACGCGCACGCGCTCGCTCGCGCCGCGCGCCGCGTAGTCCATGCGCACGTCGCGCGCCGAGATCTTGATGCCGCTCATGCGCGCGCCGCTCAGGTCTTCGCCGCGGCGGGCTGCGAGGGCGCCTGCGCGTAGGGGTTGAACTCGTTGGTGTAGACGTCCTTCACCGCCACCTTGCCGGCCGGGATCTTGCCCTCTGACTGCAGGATGTCGACGTAGTACTCGATCGGCGGTTCGGTCACCACCAGGTCCTCGACGTAGGCGTAGCGGTCCACGTTCCGCAGGTCCATGTTGATGCGCTTGGCGACCAGCTTGCGCGCCTCCTCGGGATTCGCATTGACCCAGTTGCCGGCCTTGGCCAGCGCCGTCACCACGTCGCGCACAGCCTCGGGATGCTCGCGGATGAAGCGGCCGTGCGCGCTGTAGGGCGCCATGCCGCCGAGGCCGCCGTCGAGGTCGAAGTCGCTCCACAGCCGCACCAGCGCGTCGGCATGGTCGGCGCGGCCCGAGAAGGGCGCGTGGATGATCGCGAGGTCGGTGTTGCGCGTGACCAGCGTCTGCTCGGCCTGCTCGTCGGGCACCACCACGAAGTTGATCCTGTTCACGTCCACGCCATGCTGGCGCAGGTACTTCTTGGTCACGAACTCGGCGCAGGCGCCGAAGCTGTTGAAGCCGATGGTCTTGCCCTCGAGGTCCTTGGGCTTGAGGATGCCCGAGTCCTTGCGAACGAAGTACTTCATGTGCGGGGCTTCCTGCAGCGTCTTGCCGCCGGCCGCCACCACCTTGAGGTCGGCGCCCGAGGCGATGGCCGAGATCACCAGCGGCACCATGCGGCTGCCGAAATCGATCTCGCCGGTGCCCACGAGCGGAATGATCTGCGGCGCCGCGATCTTGCCCACGTACTGCGGCCGCGTGTTCGTGCCCTCGAAGTAGCCGAGCTGGTCGGCCAGGTAGATCAGGTCGAACGAGGGGTTGTCGGGGTACTTGAACGCGACCTTGTCGCCGGTCTTCCTGACGATGGCCGGCGCGTCGGCCGAAGCGGATTTCGCCTCGTCGCGCGAGCAGCCCACGAGCGCGGCCGCGCCGAGCCCGCCGAGGCTGCCCACCGTGCCCAGCGAGACGAGGGTTTGCAGCAGGCCGCGGCGCGAGGGCGCGCGCAGCGCGACGGTTGCGGGTTCGCGGGAGGGGGAGAGCTTCTCGATGGACATGGCGACCGGCAGCGGAACTGCCTCTGAACAGGGATGGCCGATGCTAGGAAGCGGCCGGTGCCGGACCAACGAAGAAATCCATGCATGGATATGCAGGGAGTGGGGAAGCCCCTTTTCGCCTCCGGGCTCGATCGATCAGCCGGCCTCGCGCGGCGGCCGTTGCGCGCGGGCACTGGCGAGCCTCGTCCTCGCCAGTGCCAGGTGAGCGATCAGGAAAGGGAGGGGCATCAGGTAGAGGCTCCAGTTGCTCCTGATCGCCTGCTGCAGCGGCGTGAGTTCGATCAGGTGCGGGTAGGCGGCCGCCCGTGCGATGGAGATCGCGTAGTAGGCACAGCAGACATACACCCTGGTGGCTGCGAACAGTCCGTTCAAGACGACGATGTAGATGCTGGATAGCCTTCTGTCACCAGCCACCAGACCGAACGCGAAGCTGTATGCCGCCACTTGAAGGAGCGAAATGCCAAGGATGAGGGGCCACCAGCCGCGCGCGTCCACGCTGAAGTGACAGGCGATGGCTGTTTCGACGATGGCGCCGATCGAAAGGATGGCCAGCGGCAGAGCGACGTTGCGATATCTCATGGTGGGGCGGTTGTACCGGCTGGCGTGCTCGCACCGCGGATCGCGCTGTTGAAGTATCGATTTCCAGCACCGAGGGTCGCAGCGACGGCTCGAACCGAGGTGCCCTGGATTGCTTGCGAAAATGCGGCATGCACAGCCTTCTCGCTGCCGACCCGGCAGCCGTTTCTTCCGCCCCCGACCCCCTCGCACTCCAGACGCTGCTCGAGCAGCGCGGCTCGACCCGTGGCTTTACCGACCAGCCCCTGCCCGAGGGCTGCCTCGAGCAGCTCCTGGTCCAGGCGCGCCGTGCCCCCAGCGGCGCGAACCTGCAGCCCGGCGAGTTCGTCTCGCTCGAAGGCGATGCCCGCGCGCGCCTGAGCGCGGCGCTGGTGGGCGCATTCCGCAACGGCGAGCAGGAAGCCGAGGACTACAGCTACTTTCCGCGCCCGATGCCCCACAGCCTGCGCCGGCGCCAGGTCGCGGCGGCACAGGCGCTCTATGGCGCGCTGGGCGCAGCACGCGAGGACCGGGCCGCGCGCGATGCGCAGTTCGAGCGCAACTTCCGTTTCTTCGATGCGCCGGTGGCGCTGCTGGTGCTGATCGATGCGCGCATGGGCAGCGGTTGCTACATGGACCTGGGCATGTGCCTGTTCGGTCTGATGATGGCTGCGAGCGCGCAGGGCATCGGCAGTTGCGCCATCGGCGCGATCGCGTCCTATCCGGGCCTGGTGCGTTCGACGCTGGGGCTGGGCGATGAGCACCACATCGTGTGCGGCCTGGCGCTGGGCTATGCCGATCCGCGGGCGCCCGAGAACGCGGTGCGGACCGCGCGGCGGCCGCTCGACGACTTCTTCCGCGTGATGCGCTAGCGGCTGGAGCCTAGAGCCGCTGCACCAGCCCCGCCGCGCCCAGGCCACCCGCGCCGGCAATCGCCGCGAGGCCGTGCGCGCCCGATGGGGCATCGTGCGCCATGTCGGCGAGCAGGCGCACCAGGCTGACCGCGCCCGAGGCGCCGATCGGATGCCCGCGGCCCAGGCCGCCGCCGCCGCGGTTCAGGCGCGAGGGCTGCAAGCCCAAGGCCTGGATGAAAGACAGCGCCTGCACGGCAAAGGCTTCGTGCAGCTCCGCGCCCCACAGCGCGCCCGCATCGAGGCCGGCACGGCGCAGCAGCGCTTCGGCGGCGGTGGAGGCACCGAGCATCGGCATCTCCGGTGCCACGCCGATCGAGGTGCCGCCCAGCCAATGGAAGCGCGGCGCGATCTTCAACGCGGTCGCGGCCTGTGGCGTGGCGAGCAGCACGAAGGCGGCGCCGTCGGCGCGCGGGGCGATCGCGAGGCGGCTGACAGCCATCTCTAGCGCAACGACCGGGTCGGACAGCGTGTCGGCGACGGCCTCGATCGGCATGCGGGCCATGCGCGAGGCCGTGAGTTCGCGCGCATAGCTGTCGTGCGTGGCATCGCCGATGGGCACGATCTCCTGCGACATGCGTTCGCGCCATGCGAGCGCCTTCGCATGGCTTTGGGCCGCGAACTCATCCTGCCGCGCGCGACCGATCGAATGCAGCGCGGCATGGCGCGCGGCGGCGAGCAGCAGGTCGGGATCGCGCGCCGGGTCGGGCGCGAAGGCGGGGCGGTCGTAGGGCACGGGTGCCTCGCCGGCATCGCGCGGGCGATGCTGGCGGATGGGAGCGCGGCTCCAGGCCTCGACGCCGCCGGCGATCGCGATGGCGGCATTGCCGCTGGCCAGCAGGCCGGCGGCCAGGGTCAGGGCATCGAGACCGGCGCAGCACTGGGTATCGACCGACAGCGCGGCGACGTGGTCCGGCAGGCCGGCGGCCAGCGCGACCATGCGCGCGGGATTGCCGCCCGCGCCGAGCGCGTTGCCGGCGACGACCGCATCGACCGCCTGCGCCGGAACGCCGGCGCGCGCCATCAAGGCCCGCAGCACCGGCGCGCCGATCTCGTGCGCCGCCAGCGCGCCGAGCGCACCGCCGACCGGCACCACCGCGCTGCGGGCCCAGCCGAGGATCACGGGCGGATTCACAGCCGTTCCCATGGCGCCGCCGATGTGTCGGCCAGTCGCCGCGCAAGGGCCGCGTGATCCGTCTTGCCGCTCGGCGTGCGCGGCCAGGCGTCGACGCGGTAGAAGCGCCGGGGCAGCTTGAAGGGCTCGAGCCGGTCACGGCACCAGGCCTGCAGTTCCTCGCGCGAGAGCGGTGCCGACAGCGCCAGCAGGGCCACAGCCTCCATGCCGCGCAGCGGATGCGGCAGCCCCTGGATCGACGCGGCCGCGATGGCCGGATGCCCGGCCAGCACGTTCTCGACTTCCTCGGGGAACAGGTTCTTGCCTTGCACGAGCAGCATGCGTTGCTGCCGGCCGACCAGGTGCAGGAAGCCTTCCTCGTCCACATGGCCCATGTCGCGCACCGAGAGCCAGTCGCCGTCGCGCAGCACCGCGGTGCCGTCTTCCTCGGCGGTCAGCGTCACGTAGTCGCTGAACACCATGGGGCTGCGCACGTAGATCAGTCCGGGCAAGGGCGGCTCGATCCTGAGTTCGACGTTGGCGAAGGGCCGGCCGACCACGTCGTCGGGCAGGGCCTCGTCGCTGTCGGCCCAGGCGATGAACGAGGTTTCCGACGCGCCATAGAACTCGACGATGCGGGCCTCGGGAAACAGCGCGCGCAGCGCCGCGGTGCGCGCGCGCGGCCACGGGGCGCCGCTGACCATCACGAGGCGCGTGCCCGTCACGGGCGCCAGGCCATGGCGCTGCGCATGTTCGAGCATCAGCAGCAGCTGGCTGGGCACGGCGACCAGGCTGCCCGCGAGGCCGCGCTGCAGCGTCTCGAGCGCGGCGGCGGCCGAGAACTGGCGCTGCAGCCGCATGCCCGCGCCGGTCCACAGGCCCAGCAGCGCGCCGAACAGGAACAGCGAATGCGAGAGCCGGCCCGGCACCAGCACGGTGGTGCCGGTGGCGGGGCCGAAGCTTTGCACGCAGATCTCGAAGCTGTGGGTCCACGATCCGTGCGTGCGGCGGAAGCCCTTGGGCACGCCGGTGCTGCCCGAGGTGAAGCCGATGTAGAAGGGGGTGTTCGCGTGCGCTTCCTCGATGCCGGCGGCCGCGCCCAGGTGCCGCGCCATGCGCGCCTGCACCTTGTCCCGCACGGCCTCGGGCCAGTCGGGATCGCCGACGGCCGCGGCGCGGTTGCTCGCGAGGATCGCGAGGAAGCTCGCGAGCTGGTCGGCCGGCGAGGCGCTCGCGCTGGCCCAGGCGACCGTCGGCGTGGCAGCGGCGTCGAGCGCGGCGGCTTCCGTCGCGACGCGGGCCGCGAGCGCGGCGAAACTCAGTCGCGTGTGGCCATCGTCGAGCGCGAGGGCATCGGGCGTGTGCCGCGCCCACCAGGCGAGCGGCGCGTGGACGGTCCGGAAATCGGGCGCCGGACCGGTCATCAGTCGCGATCGAGCCGCCAGCTCGGCAGGCCGCGTGCCACGGTCTGCACCACCAGCGCGCAGACCACGCATTTGACGAGGTCGCCCGGTACGAAGACCAGGCTCGCGAGCGCTGCCTTCTGCAGCGGCAGGTGGGCCACCAGCGACAGCCCCGCGATGCCGAACAGGTAGACCACGACGATGCCGCCGATGAACGAGGCGGCCAGCGCCGCGGCGAACAGGGCGCGTCCGCGCGCGGCGGCGAAGCGCCGCATGACCCAGCCGCACACGAAGGCGCCGAACAGCCAGCCCACGAGGAAGCCGGCGGAAGGCGTCACGAACGCGCCCGGACCGCCCCGGCCACCGGACAGCAGCGGCAGGCCGAGCGCCACGCCCACGAGCAGCAGCGCCACCGCGAGAAAACCGCGGCGCGGGCCGAGCAGGCAGCCCGCGAGCATCACGCCGAGCGTCTGCAGCGTGATCGGCACGCCCAGGGCCAGGTCGATGCGCGGAACGGCGCCCAGGGCGGCGATCAGCGCGGCGAAGAGCGCGACGTAGGACAGCGTGCGGGAGGAGGTGATCGGGGTGGAGGTGGACATGGAAATGGGATGTCGGGGAAGGTCGTGCCACGGGCCGTGGCCCTGGCTTCCTTGCGTGGCGGACGGGCCGCGGGTGGCTGGGCCTTCACTGCCTGCACGGGGGGCGGGCAGGAGGCGTCCGAGAGCGTAACACCGTCGCCGCCAGGCCCGCGCTGGTACCCTGTCCGTCCGACTTCAGACTCAGGCGCGAGGAGGCGCCGCCCCATGAAACAACAGATCTCGCGGCTCTCGCCGCATCAGAACGGCAAGGTGTTCGGCGTCATGATGGCGGTCACCTCGCTGGTGTTCATCGTGCCCTTCGCGCTGCTGTTCGCGCTGGTCCAGCCGGCCGGCAAGAGCGGGCCGTCGATCCTGGTCCTGCTGCTCGCGCCGGTGATGTACCTGGTCTTCGCCTACTGCGCGGTGGCCGTCGGCTGCCTGATCTACAACTTCCTGCAGAAGTTCGTCGGCGGCATCGAGTTCGAGACCTCGACCGACCTCAACGCGCGATAACGGCTCGGGCGGCCCCGGCAGCCGAACGCGGGCGTCAGGCCTTGTCGGCCTCCGACTTCTTGTCGATCGCCGCCTGCAGCTCCCTGGCATAGGCCAGGAGCTGGTCGCGCATCGCATCGGCGCCCTGCAGCAGCGCGTCCGACGTGGGCTGGCCCAGCAGGATGCCCGCCTGCTGGTTGCCGAAGCGCTCCATCCGGTCGAACAGCAGCCTGGGATTCGGGTGCGAGGACATCAGGGCCAGGCAGAAGCTCTTGAGCGCGGCCACTTGTCCCTGGAGGTAGTCGAGGCGTTCTTTGTCGGTCATGGGAGAGGCGTGCGGTTGCAAAGGAGCCGTGGTGGACTCGGGCGGGGACCCCGGGGTTCCGGGTCCGGCGACGGGCCGCATTATGAGCCGCCGGCCGGCATGGCCGGATGACGGGCGCGCCGCCTACGCGAGGCCGCGCCAACTGCTGCCGCACGCGGGCGCGGGGCACACGGAGACTTTGCCGTCCCTTCCCGCAACCCCCCAGCCCGATCACCCACACGCCATGGCCGACACCCCTCACGTTCCGACCCCCCTGACGGTGCTCGAAGGCACCGCGCACCCCCTCGGCGCCACCTTCAACGGCGACGGCGTCAACTTCGCCGTGTTCTCGGCGCATGCCACGCGGGTCGACGTCTGCATCTTCGACGAGGCCGGCACCACGCAGGTCGGCTGCGTCACCCTGCCCGAGTACACCGACGAGATCTGGCACGGCTTCGTGCCCGGCCTGCAGCCCGGCGCGCGCTACGGCCTGCGCGTGCACGGTCCCTACGAGCCCGAGAAGGGCCACCGCTTCAACCACCACAAGCTGCTGCTCGATCCCTATGCCAAGGCCTACATGGGCGAGCTCAAGTGGGGCCCCGAGCTGTTCGGCTACACCGTGGGCCATGCCGACGGCGACCTGAGCTTCGACGAGCGCGACAGCGCGCCGCTGGTGCCCAAGTGCGTGGTGGTCGATTCGCGCTTCGAGTGGACGCAGACCGACGCACTGCGCGTGCCCTGGCCCGAGACCGTGTTCTACGAGACCCATGTGCGCGGCTTCACCATGAAGCATCCGCAGGTGCCCGAGCAGTTCCGCGGCACCTTCGCGGGCATGGCGCGCGACGAGGTGCTGGCGCCGATCCGCGCGCTCGGCGTGACCAGCGTGGAACTGCTGCCGGTGCAGATGTTCCTGAACCAGTCCTCGCTGCTCGAGAAGGGCCTGACCAACTTCTGGGGCTACGACACCATCGGCTTCTTCGCGCTCGACCCGCGCTACATGGACGGGCCGCAGATCGACGAGTTCAAGCACATGGTCGACCGCTTCCATGCGCACGGCCTCGAGGTGATCCTCGACGTGGTCTACAACCACACGCCCGAGGGCAACGAGCTCGGCCCGACGATCTCGTTCAAGGGCATCGACAACGCGAGCTACTACCGCCTGCTGCCCGACACGCCGCGCTACTACATCAACGACACCGGCACCGGCAACACCGTGAACCTCAGCCATCCGCGCGTGCTGCAGATGGTGACCGACAGCCTGCGCTACTGGGTGACCGAGATGCGCGTGGACGGCTTCCGCTTCGACCTCGCGACCATCCTCGCGCGCGAGCCGCACGGTTTCGACGAGGGCGGCGGCTTCCTCAAGAGTTGCCGGCAGGACCCGGTGCTCTCTAGCGTGAAGCTGATCGCCGAGCCCTGGGACATCGGCCCCGGCGGCTACCAGGTCGGCGGCTTCCCGCCGGGCTGGGCCGAGTGGAACGACCAGTTCCGCGACACCGTGCGCGCCTGGTGGAAGGGCGAGGAGGGCATGGCCGGCAAGCTCGCGCAATGCCTCACCGCGAGCGGCGAACGCTTCAACCACCGCGGGCGCCGGCCCTGGGCCAGCGTCAACTTCATCAGCGCGCACGACGGCTTCACCCTCGCCGACACCGTGAGCTACAACGACAAGCACAACGAGGCCAACGGCGAGGACAACCGCGACGGCCATTCGGACAACCGCTCGTGGAACTGCGGCGTCGAGGGCCCCACCGACGACGAGGCCGTGCTCGCGCTGCGCGCGCGCCAGCAGCGCAACCTGCTGGCCACGCTGCTGCTGTCGCAGGGCACGCCGATGCTGCTGGCCGGCGACGAGTTCGGCCGCACGCAGCAGGGCAACAACAACGCCTACTGCCAGGACAACGAGATCTCGTGGGTCGACTGGGCCACGGCCGGCGGTGAAGCGGGGCGCGCGCTCGGCGAGTTCGCGGCCCGCCTGCTCGCGCTGCGCAAGGAGTTCCCGGTGCTGCGGCGCAACCGCTTCCTGGCCGGCGCCTGGTTCGAGGACATCGGCGCCAAGGACTCGACCTGGTTCACGCCGTCCGGCGAGGAGATGCAGCCCTCGCATTGGGACGACCCGCAGACGCGTTCGTTCGCGCTGCTGCTCGACGGCCGCGCGCCGGTGTCGGCGATTCCGGTGGCGGCGCACGATGCGAGCGTGCTGCTGGTGTTCAACGCGTGGCACGAGGCCGTGCCTTTCACGCTGCCGGCCGCGCCGGCCGGCGCGTGGACGCTGGTGCTCGACAGTGCCGACCCGGCATTGGGCGTGGGCGATGACGCGGCGCGTGGCGACTATCTGGCGACGGGGCGCTCGGTGCTCGTGTTCGCGAGCCGCTGAGTCCGTGGCATTCCGGTGACGGAAGGAAGGACCGCGCGCGCCCTCGCGGGGACGCGCGAATAGCACTTCCACGCCCGCGCGGCGCGGTGAAAACCCTCGGTAAAAAAATCGCATCCGGTTGAACTTCCGGCCCGTA